>JBHIAW010000059.1:0-15350 GCA_046758765.1 bacterium | reverse complement strand
CTCATCATATCTAAAGCAATCCACCACATGATCATTGACCATGCCCGTGGCTTGCATGTGGGCGTAACAGATGGTAGGTCCAACGAACTTGAATCCTCGTTTTATCAAATCTTTGCTCATGGCCTCGGATTCTGCTGTTTTGGCAGGAAGTTCTTTCAATGTCTTCCAGGCGTTTTTCTTGGGTCTGCCGCCTACAAACTGCCAAATGTAGGCATCAAAGCTTCCAAACTCTTTTTGAACCTCAAGAAAGGCTTTGGCGTTTTGAATGGCTGCTTCAATTTTTCGTCTGTTGCGAATGATACCTTCATTTGAAAGAAGCTCCTGTACTTTTCTTTCGTCGTATTTAGCAACTTTATGCACATCAAAGTCATTAAACGCCTTTCTATAACTTTCCCGTTTTTTGAGGATGGTTAACCAGCTTAATCCTGCTTGTGCACCCTCCAAGATAAGCATCTCAAACAATTTTTGGTCATTGTGTTCGGGGACACCCCATTCGTTATCGTGGTAGTCAATATAAAGAGGGTCTGAATTGGCCCATTCGCATCTTGTTTTCAATCTTTATTTTCTCCTAATAAACGCTGACCTTCTTAAAGAAGGGCAGCGTCGTTTCGATTGAGGGTTTTTGCAAACGAGACGTTTGCGTTACGACCGATATTGAACCAAGAGACTTTCAAGATCGTCAGAAAGTCCTTCGGACATTTCTGACCTACGTTATTTAAACAAAGTCTTAAAAAGCTTTTATTATGCCATCTCCGTATTCAACTCGAATTTTCAGAACTCCAAATTCAATTCCATGAAAGTCGCGCCTTCGATAGGGTTGTAGCGATAGGGCTTGATGTTTTTGAAACCTAACGATTTGTAAAGTGCATTGGCTTCTTTCATCGACGGGACGGTATCCAATCGCATTTTTGAGTAACCAACACTATGGGCCTCTTCAATAATTACCAATGCCAAGGCTTTGCCAATGCCTTGGCCTCTGAATTCTGGCCGAACAAACAACCTTTTCATCTCGCAAATATCTTCTGTCATCTTTCTTAAGGCTACACAACCGGCTATTTGTTCATTGTAGACAGCTAATAGGAGACGTCCATCTGGAGGGGCATATTCTCCGGGTAAATGTTGCACCTCCTGTTTGAAGTCTTGAAAAGACAGATCAAAATCCAGTGAGGCAGCGTATTCCTTAAAAAGTTCCGTGATGTGCTGAAGATAGTCCTCGGTTTCGGCTTGCACTATTTTTAACATGGTACAGGACACCTCATGACTCAGCAGTAACAAAAGCATCAGCCTCAATTTCCACCAAAATCTCAGGTGAAATCAAGCGTTTCCCTCTTTTGTTTGGGTATTAAACAGCACCACAAAATGATGGCCCTCGGTATTGGTGCCTTCTACTCGGTAGCGGTTGGTGTACCGGTCCGGTCGTGGCGATAATCGGCTACTACATTGCCTTCTCTTTCAACCATCCAATGAAAACTTAGGTAGCGAGCTTTGGCCCAATTGTCTTTGGCGCCCAACGCTTGCCACATTTCGTCTACTACTTGAATAGCTTGAGCATCGGATTTCGAAGGATCAAAGTGGTTTTCGTCTGCAAGTTGAGGGCTTTCTTGTTCACCACAATGAAGTGAAACAGCCACCAAGAAACCCGGAACAAAGAAGTATTTCAACTTATTAAGCATGCTTTTTTCGCTCTTAATATTTAATAGAACATGGCTTACATGGACTTAACGGAGTCCCATTGATTTTTTCATTATTAAGCCGTGTCGGTCAGTCTAATCCGTTGAGACCCATGTGGTATCTGGTTTTTTACCTCTTAATCGCCACCAACTGCATGACATCCCCTTCTTGAATCGAATCCACCACGTCCATTCCTGAAGTTACTTGACCAAAGACCGTGTACCGTCCGTCCAGATGGGGCTGAGGTGAATGGGTGATAAAAAACTGGCACCCTTCGGTGTCCTTGCCGGCACTGGCCATGCCAACGGTTCCTCGCAAGTAGGGGTGCTGGTTAAATTCTGATCTAATGGAGTAGCCCGGAGAGCCCCAGGAATCTCCACGCGGGTCACCGCCTTGAATGACAAAATTGGGAACCACCCGGTGAAACGTTAATCCATCATAGAATCCTTGTTGGGCTAATTGAACGAAATTTAAAACGGTTAGCGGGGCTTGCTCTGTGAAGAGTTTAATTTCAATATGGCCGCGATTTGTCTTAATCAGGGCTTTTGCTTCTTTAAGTTTCAGAATATCTTTATACGAAAAATTCAAGTGCGGTTTGGTGTATTTTGCGATTTGATCGGAATAGTCTTTGCCAGTAATTTGCTGCAGAGCTTCAGCAGCGGCTTTAGAAAGAGCCTTGTCCGGGGTTCTCAACGCTGCTTCCAGAACGGACACCGCTCTCTTGTCGCCGATTTTTCCCATGGCTTGAAAAATCATCTGGGCCGATTCGACATCGACAGGTTTGGTTAAATTTTGGTAGGCGTCTATGATCGCTTGGGCGTAAATGTTATTTCGCAAGGTATCCTGACTTAGGGCCTTGGCAGCTAAAGCCGTGAGCACCATATCGCGTTCTTGCAGTGCTTTTGAGAATATCTGCGAGTTCGCAAATTTATTCAGTTTAGTCAACGATTCGAGAATGGCGATTTTGACTACTGTGGGAGAATTTTCATATTGATTCTCTAAGAGTCGCACGGCCTTGATAGCACGCGTTGCACCCAGAGCCTCCATAGCTCGGACGCGTAATTTTTTGCTGGGGTGTTTGGAAAAAGTCATAATCAAATCAATAGCATCTTTGCCCAGCAATTGGGCATAGGAAATTAATGCTCTTCCTTTCTCAGGAAGCGTCCAGAGTTCGGTTTCGTTACTGGACTTGAGGACCTCTTCTAATTGCAGTTTGGCAAAATTGAACTCGCGACTGTTTTGGCGAAATGTTCCACTCTCCTGCAAAGCGCTGTTACCGATGGCCTGGATGACGGCTATTCGAACATGGTGGTTGTGTTCCAGCAGAGTTAGAAGATTGGCAACCTTTCTGAGTGGGTAATTTCCCAACGCATTGGCGGCTTTGACTCTGACTCGCCAGTCTGGGTCCCTTCTTAAGAGTCTTCCCAAAGCTTCTAAGTGTGCTAATTTTGTTGACTGCCCTAAAGCTTGCGCAGCGAACATCCTAACCCGCGCATCTTCATCATTTGCGGCCTTGAGCAGACTTTCAGAATGCAAATCCGTTTCAATTCGCATTAGAGAATAGCACGCTTTCCATCTGACTCTAGCATCTTTGTCCTTTAGTAGCTGGGTTAAGGAATCGGTTACGGAGCTGTTTGTTAGCTTCCTTAAAGCCATGCGGCCAACTGACAGAGCCGCTTCAGACCGAAGCTTTGCATCGCTTGCCTTGAATAGTTCAATGAGAACCGGGAAGGTCTTATCTGTGCCAATCTTGCCCAGGGCTTCTACAATCCGAATTTTAACATCCAAAACTTCTTCGGTATTGAGACGCTCAACAAGGTGTTCCTCGGCATCAGAATTTCCCAATTGCCCCAACGCAAAAGCGGTCTCCAACCGAACATTTTGGTTGGCATCGTTTAGCATCTTTAGCAGGGCGTGCAAGCATTTTGGATCTTGTCGCTTGCCCAAAGCCTCAACGGTCCGCGCACGGATTTTTGGCTCAGGGCTGTTCAGGAAGGTCAGCAGGCTGTCGCACGCTATTCTCTGGTCTTCCAACCGTAGGATTTGCTCAATCTCAATATCGGTGCTGGAGCACGCTGAGATTACTAAACTAATTAATATGACTGCCTTAAATTGCTTCATACCAAGCAATATAATATTTATGTAAAAAGAAGTCAAGCAGTTTGAAATACAGAAATCAGTTGATTGTATCTATATTTTCTTGTATTTTTAGTCTAGTTCGAAAAAATCACAAAAGCTTGGAGAACAATCGTTGAAAATACGAGTGGGTCAAGTCGGAGTCGGTCATTTAGGTGTGCATCATTGTTCTGTGTTAACTGAGATCGCGGACGCTGAACTAGTTGGTGTATTTGACATCGATTTTGAAAAGAGTCGCCGGGTTGCCCGCGCTCATGGTGTAAGAGCTTTTTCTGAGCTGCCGGAATTGTTGGCGCAGGTCCATGCTTTGATCGTAGCCGTGCCAACCCGACACCATTTTGAAATTGCGGAAGCAGCTTTAAGCAGTAAAGTTCATGTTTTTGTCGAAAAACCTATTACGGCCACGGTTGCCGAGGCCGATGAACTCATTCGCTTAGCGGAAAAAGAGCAACTGATTTTGCAGGTTGGACACATTGAACGCTTTAACCCGGCTTGGCAAGCTTTGGCTTCCGAACGGCTGAATCCTATGTTCATAGAAGCCCATCGTTTAGCTTCTTTTGACCCAAGAGGTACGGATGTGACCGTGGTTCTGGATTTAATGATCCATGACCTTGATCTCGTTCTAAGTATTGTTCCAAGCCCTATTAAGAGAATTGATGCCAGCGGTGTGTCAGTGGTGTCATCTGAGATCGATATTGCCAATGCAAGAATTCAGTTTGAAAATGGCTGCGTCGCCAACGTAACTGCCAGCCGAATATCTCAGAAAAAGATGCGTAAAATGTGGCTGTTCCAAAAAGACGCCTATATTTCCGTAGACTTTTTTCGAAGATTCTCAGAAGTGTTTCGATTAGTCAAGGGGTCCACCACCACAAAAAATGGTCAGGTCCGTTCGTTAGAAGCCTTGATGAATAAAAACCACATCATTCATGAACGATTGGTTACCGATGCTCAGGATCCCCTGAAAACGGAACTTGAAGCATTTTTGGAATCCATCACTTCAGGAGAGGAGCCTCTTGTAGATGGAGTTACAGGCCAAAAGGTTTTAGAGTTGGCCACCGAGATTATGGGTATTATTGAAGAACAAACCTCGATGGTAGCCTAAGATCTCAATCCCTCTGCAAAATTTTGAATTATTCATGAATTTTACCACAAAGGCACAAAGGTCACTAAGAATATAAGATTTACGCATTCTTTCAGGTTGAAGGCCAGTTTTTGCCGTCAAGGGCCTTACATCCTCAGTAACTTGAAATGTAATAAACCTTTGTGTTCTTTGTGACTTTGTGGTGATGAATTATTCAGGTTAATGATTTTGTCGTCAATTATTTTGTCTTATCCATTTTTTTCCACCGAACAGTGCCAAAGGTCACCAAGACTCGCCGAAACGATTTTTTGTTCTGATTGCGACTCTGCGGTGCTGCGTTCTCTACGGTTTAGGAATAATTGAGGTTGACAGATTTATGTCACGCAAAGGCGCAAAGGCCGCAGAGAAAGGCAAAAAAACAAATGTTGCGCGATGATTTCTACAATGAAGTCAGATTCGTTTTGGGGTTGGTGGAACCCTGCTCGGCAAGGATTTGGAATCCTTGTCGGAGTAATAAATGGGGAATTAAATTCCTGTTTCGTTTGGGATTCCAAATCCTGAACGTGCGGGGCGTATGGGATTCCGAATCCCGAACGAGCGCGTATCGGGATTCGGAAGGGCATCTTTTGTATTCTGTGTAAAATGTAACTTTGAGTCTTATTTTTTGAGTTAATGGCACAAAACTTTTGTTCTTTTACAGTAGATTTATTCCTGCTGGCCCCGTCGCTTCTGTGTGAATTTGTGGGCAACACAATCATAAACTAACAGAGAATAAAACGGCAGATACTCAACGCATTTTACCCAGACGCTCTCGTGCTCGATGCCTAACTTAGCGTAATCGATTGAAGTCCAGTAGGACAAGCCCACCAGGCCGGTGAGCAGAATCCAAGCCCGGTTGGGTGCGATGACCAAAAATGGCAGCAGCCAGCAGAGGTACCAAGGGTGAACAGTGGGGGAAAGCAGAAAAAAGGTTCCTAGAAGAATGAGTCCTATTTTGAAAATCCAAACAGTTCCTTCAGTTAGCAGGTCTTTTGTGAACCTTTTCACATAATAAATACACATTCCAAAGAAAGCCACACCTGCTATAAATTTGGAAATATGCAGTGCCAGATCTATACGACGGGAGGCAATGGTGGCTGGTTCTATCGTGAGTCCTTGAGGTTCAATCATCAGATTAATAACCCAATTTTCACGAAGAACTGATTTGACTGCGGAAAAAGTGATGGCAAAAATTGAATCATTGAACCGCCATTTGGAGGAATAAACAAACAACCCGGTAAAAAGCCTTTCTCCTGCATCAGCGTACGGTAAATACGAAGCCGCAGAAAATAGCACAAATACCAGCACCATCATTAACATATTTTCTTTCTTAAATAAAATCATAAAGGGCAGAAGAATTGCTGCTAAGAATTTGGTCAAAAAAGAAAGGGCGAGCGAAAAAGTTGCTAAGGCCGTTCGTCTTTCAATAAATAGCCAAAGCGCCAGAGTCATTAAGAATATGCCTTCGGTGTCCACGTGACCACTGCCAGCCAACTCAACAATAACCAGAGGATTCCAGACATAAATGAGTAATCTGTTCAAATTAATTGACAGCGATTTGAGAATCAAATAGAGCAGGCAAATCGTGAACAAATCAAATCCCAAGAAAGCCGCTTTGAATGCCAGTACCGAAGGGTTTAGTTTGTAGATGCCCTCAAATGTCAATTGATTTACAGGAGGGTAGATGGTAGATATTTCCTTGTGATTAATTTTGGGATAAATTTCACTGTCGCGCAGAGTCTTGAGTGCTTCGGAATTAGGGGGATATTGATATGGGTTGATGCCAGAGGAAGCAACTCGCCCATCCCAAATATATCGATACAGGTCATCGGAAAGCGACGGGGGACTCAACACCAAGGTTAGTCTGAAAATCACACCAAAAATGATTCCCACAGTCAGCACTTCTTTAGTCGTAAGGCTCTCGCGCTGTTTCTGTTTATTAATAAAGTAGGGCAGCCAACGAATCCCCCTTTTAGAATTCTCATTCGTTTCATTATTTCCAATTATTTGACGTTTGTTTCTGAAGTCGAAAAATAATGAGGCCGCCACCCAATACATTAGAAAAGCAGTTCCATAGCAGATGAGGTAAATTGGGATGTGAGCTTTTAGGTTCTCAAATGAGGCAAAAATGATATAAATCGTTTCCAAGCCCAGCGATAGGCCAAGAAAAAGGTGCATATGGTAGATCTTTCTGTTCATGTATTGCATCCTTCAAGTTCACCAAATATATTGAAATAATATTGAAAAATCAAATTACAAGGATTTATCATTTAAGACCTGCTCAAATGTTGTCGAATAATATGTTACAGGATTGCTAATCAGATCTTTTTGGGGGCCAAGGAAATTGAATGTATTGGAATGGTTGACACTGTCATGAGGGAGTATTCCGGTACCCATTCATTGAATCACACCTACCAGGAGGTGATAAATTTTGGCTGCAGAAAAAATTTTAGTCATTGACGACAATGCAAACACTCGTCAACTTCTCAAGACGGTACTCGAAAACAAAGGGCATCAAGTTGATCTTGCTGCCACTACCCATGACGCTTTGGCGGAGGTCAAGAGGGGTCAGCCAAACCTCATAATTCTACTGGACATCGATGGCACCAAACTGCTGGAATTGATGGGTCAAGAGTCTCAGTTATCTTTGGTTCCTGTTATGATTCTTACCTCAAAGAAAGAACTGGAAAACACATTTCGTGGTCTCCTCATGAGTGGCGTGGACCAATCACCTAAATCACTACAATGGGAGGATTTAACGACGCAGGTTCGCAATGTTTTGGACTTAGGTAAAATAAGAATTAATGCAGACGATGTTACAAATGGGAATAATGCATCAAGGAGGCTGCTCGAGTATTTAGAACAAAAGAAAATTACCAAAATTATCCCTGTTGGTAGAAATGAGGCCAGATTAGGGTATGAATATCCGGAAGCGGCTAAATTTCTTCAACCCGAAGTGGTTGGTGAGGAGATCGTGACATTGGAGCAATTGGCCGAAAAGAATCATCTGGATCGAGTTCTTTATGACCTCATTCATGTTTGTCCTTCATGTGGCCACCATGATTTGAATTTTCGAGACATGTGTCCTCAATGTAAGTCTATCGAAGTCCGGACGGTTGATGTCATCGTCCATATCAAGTGTGGACATAGAGCACTAGAATACGAATTCCATCAAAACGGGCAGAAGATTTGTCCCGCTTGCCACCGTGCTCTCTCTGGGGAAGGAGTGGATTTTGAAAAAGCAAATCGTCCTGTGTTTGAATGCTTGAAATGCAAAAAAATATTTTCCAAAGCTGTTGTGAACTGCCGCTGCATAAACTGCAATCGCACCTTTGATGCCTCCAATACCGTTAGGAAGAAAATTTATTCTTATCATTTTCGGAATAGCAATGCAGATGACACTCTTGCAGAAGATATAGCGCTTTTACAAAATTACTTTAAGGACACTTCCCCCGGGACGAGAACTAGTGATAAGTTACCAAACATTCAGATGCGAATCCAAGAAGAGTTTGCCCAAGTCGGATTGGAAACGGTAGATTGGCAATTCTTTACTCAGCAACTTCAACAAGAGCTCAAACGGTGCTGCCAGAATGATTTGAAATTTTCTATTTTGAAAATTGCCTTTGTTCAAGAAGGGCATCTAGATTTAGAACCAGAAGACGTTCTGCCTCAGCCAATTCTTAAACAATTGACTATGATTCTCAAGAAATGTTTAAGAGACTGGGATCTTATAAGCATTAAGACTCCACTGGAATACGTCATTCTTCTGCCGGAAACGCCACTGAGTATGGCCAAGATTCTGGGACAGCGCATTCAAAACTATCTTCATAAACTTCAACTTACCATCCAGGCTGAAGTCTCTTTGGCAGGCTATCCAGAGGATGGGAACGAAGCTAAGGAGCTGTTGGAAGTCTTGAATTTGGAATTGGCTATTCTCAATCCGGAGGATTCTCAGGTGACTATTCAGAAATATTGAATTCTTTCTGGGCACTGACCCCAATCTTTTTGTCCTTAGTATCACTAACGCTAATTTCTAAAATATAAGCTCCCTTGGTCAGGTTGCTCAGGTCGAGTTCAATGAGTTCTTTGCCTGTATCATCTATGATGCGTTGAACATAGGAAATACTAAGGGAGACATCTTTTGAGCCTAGCAAAGATTTTGAGACTTTCTCAAAAATATTTTCCCGACCTCGGTCTTTCATGACTTTATAAGTAATTTCGTATTCGTTGTCAAAGTTGGCGGAATGTAAGTTATAAATTTCAAAGTAGCAATATAGCGGTCGTGACTTGCTGACACTTTTGAATGGGTAAGGCGCGACATTTATATTCCGCTTCTCTACAACTGGCAGCACCTGTTGCTGATTTGCATTTGTGACTTGTACAAAGAATTGTAGATCGCTAAGCATCAGGTTGCGGCCGCCGAAATCTCGGAGATGTATAGGCTTTTCGGAAAAGCCTATCTTGCCATTGCGTTCATTCGTAACTTGAAGTGCAAATTCAACTTCTTGGGGATACGCCAAGAGTGTCATCATCCCGACTGCATTAGGTAAATCTTCAATAACAGCTAATTTTGCTGGAAATTTCCTCTGCAGACGCTCAGAAGCAATAGGATTTAAGTTCTGCTCGCGCAGCATAGAGCTAAACTCGATGTGAATCGTCTCAATTTCGATTGGGTTTTTTCGATTAACGTAGTGCCTAAGGGGCGATAAAACTACGACCTCAACCCTGGTTTGGTCTTGCGGGCCTCTAAACTGTGCAATAGTATCAGTAAATGGCAGCTTATTCTTGGCACGAATTGGATCATAAGTTACTGGCGGAACATCAATATGTGCCAAGCTCATCTCGTATTCAGCTTGTTTGAGATGTCTAAACATTTGGTCAACGATTCTATTAGAAGATCTTACAACCGGGGCGCCACCTCTATTTGCAACCAAAATTTGAGTCTCTAGGTCTTCTAGTTCAGTGACAGCATTATTTACGAGTGACGACATCCAAAATCTTCTCTTCAAAAGGTCGCCCCAGTACCATACCAAGCGGCCTCTTCGGCGGGCGTCTACTATCACCTCTCTGAGACTTTCAATTTCCCGAAATGCCCGGTCTTTTTCAGCAAAATGAACGACATAGTTTGGCGCTACATTTACATAAGACCAACTCTCATTCGGTTTAACGGTATAATAATTGAAAGGAATAGTGACCAGACCCAGCATCGATCTTGGCCCGCCAAAGTCTCGAAAACGGAAGAACGGTTTACCGTATTTAATGTGATACTTTCCTCTATCGTCAAAGTAAGGCGGTTTATCAATTGGAAAATGTTTTCTCGCATAAAGGCGTCGTCTCAGATGATCCTTAAGTCGGTCATTTTCAGGTAGTAACGGATTGGGATTTTGTGCCTTCCAATAGTACTCGATAAAGGATTTGCACGCCTCCAGCGTGCGCGCACGAGCATATTGCTTCTTTAGTTGGTCATCCAGCAGTAATAAGAATTCCGCTTCAAATTCTTGTTTAAAGGTTTCCTCATCAGCCGCTTTCAGAAGTGTTAAATATTGCTCCTCAGTCCGTATGACTTCAGATTGGCTCTTCTGTGGCATTGGTTGACGCTGTTTCTTACTCCCGATAACAAATGCACCATTATGAGCCAATACAAGCAAAACAGATAAGGCACTAAAATATCGAAATGGCTTAAAACTTTTTTGTAGCATGACCAGACCTCATGAACGTTAAGTAGGCGTTCATTTCACACTTACTCATTTCATTGAAAAGGGTTTCATTTTGCGGCCTCATATATTTATACGAACATTGTGATTTATTTATTCCGTTAAGTTACGTTTTTGAACGCTCTGGTAATTACCAAATTGTAATGACTTTTGAGCTATTAGGTAAAATGTGTAACACAGAATGTCCGATTTGGAACAATTTTCCTATTTGTGATACATTGATTTATCATTTTCTGGATGTATCGTTTTCTTGGTTCCCGATTTTACTCGAATTACCCAATTAACAAAATGTAAATATTATTGGGTACATTTGGAACACTAATTGCCATAAGTACCCCATGCTGGTTTAGGAGATATCCAGCCGAGTTGTTGTTTCGTAAAAAGGTTACTTTGACAATTTGTTTTAAGGAGCTAGGCCCATGTTTTCGGCGTTATCTGTTCTTGTGAAACGGGCTATGTCGCAGGGAATGCGAGTGATATTGTTAATAGCTTTTATTAGCTTACCAACTTTAGTCTTTCCACTCCCTATTGATTACAGTATAGACCCACAAAGTTATTCTTTTGAATTTCTCAGTTTTAAGGCAGAAGACGATGAAAAGTCTTATGTCGAAATATTTTGCCAAATTCCAACACAAAACCTTCAATTTGTTAGTTCGAATGGTGAATTTTGTGCCAGTTATGAACTTTCAATAGCTCTTTTTGATTGGAAAGAATATCGAGTAGTAGGCTCAACTCACAGAGATACGGTTAAAGCGTCAGCTATTGAAAATATTGACCCATTCAAATTAGTTCGCTTTACCTTTTTAGTTGAATCTGGCAATTATGAGGCACAGGTACGTTTCACCGATTTAGCATCCCAATATTGTTTTACTTTTAAGAAGAAATTGAATGTTCCTGATTATGGAAATTCAGAACTTCAGCTCAGCGACCTTCAAATTGCCAGTTCTATTACAGCCGCCGATGAGGAATCCATTCTGGTAAAGAATAGTAGGAAAATTATTCCTAATGTCCCCCGGATATTTGGGTCGGAGTTTAATGTTTTGTATGTCTATGCAGAAATTTATAACCTCTGTTACAGTCCGGAAAAACTTAACAAAGAATTTGTTGTAACCTTTACTGTTCAAAATAAAAATGGTTTTAAATTGAAGTCGAAGGAGTTGAGTTATGACAAACCTGGAGACTCTTGCGTCCTCAGTGTAGGAATTCCCATAGATGAGCTGGAATCAGGACTATATGAATTGGTTCTAAATGTAAAAGACCTAGACAGCGCTCAAGAAACTCGGAAGTCAACCCATTTCAATATTGTGAAGCCTTTCTTCGAGTTTACAGATAAGGAATTTACTAAGTTTATTCGACAGCTTAGCTATATCGCTTCCCACAATGAATTAGACTATTTGAAATCCTTATCCAGAAACGAACGAATTCATGGGATATATAAATTTTGGCAAGAAAGGGATCCCACCCCTGGCACTGAACAAAATGAATTCATGTTAGAATATCTTCGAAGATTACAGTATGCCAACGAGCACTTTCACAATATCCAAGGAGAAGGTTGGGAAACAGACCAAGGTATGGTTTATATTAAACATGGCCCCCCAGATTATGTCGATCACATCGCCTCGACGACCAAGAATAGAACCTTGGAGGTTTGGCACTACGACCAATCGAATCGAAAATATATATTTGTGGATGATTGGGGATTGGGTGAGTTCCGTTTGCTGAAACATGTGGATACTTTGGAGGCAGAGTTCACTCTTCATTAATGCCTCAAACTTACACGATTCTTGTATCAAGATGGTTTAAACCATTTGAGACGCCTTTTTAGCCCTATTCACCAACACTTCTTTCTTCTTCCCGTGAAACTGATATAAATTCAAATCAGTGAAATTTATCATCAATAATGGAATGAACCCATTGGGGAACCAGTGACGATGTTTGTCCTGTGCAGCTTTAGTGTGATTCCTGACCAATGAGCTTAGTTTTCAAAAGCCGGGATAAAAAGATGGCTTAGATGCTATTTGTACGATAATTTTTTTCTTTCTTCAGAAGAATATCCTTGCAAACTGGTTCATTTAATCGTATATTTATTTTTCAAAAGCGAGTAAACCGAAGTATTTTATGAGATACGCAATTATTTCAGACATTCATGGAAATTTAGAAGCCCTTCAAAAGGTATTAACACAAATTGATAATGAGAAAATAGATCAAATACTTTGCTTAGGTGATGTAGTAGGTTATGGACCTAATCCAAATGAATGTGTGGATATAGTTCGGAAAAAATCAAAAATCACCTTGGCAGGCAATCATGACTATGCACCCTTAGGTAAGTTAGATATTTCTTATTTCAATCCCTGGGCTCGAAGCGCAATCAATTGGACAGCAGATGAACTAACTCAGTCCTCAATAGATTTTTTGTTAAATTTGCCTTTGAAGATTGAAATAGACAGTTTTACAATTGTCCATTCCACGCCTCATAATCCTGAAGAATGGAATTACATAATCACCATTGGCGATGCAATAAGAAATTTTCCTGAATTTGAAAGTCAAGTCTGTTTCGTTGGTCATTCTCATGTTCCATTGATCATAGCAGAAGATGATAAAGGAGAATATCAAGTTATAAATGAAAACCCATTGAAATTAAAAAGGAATAATCGATACATTATCAATGTGGGCAGTGTGGGACAGCCGAGGGATTTGAATCCCAGAGCCGCTTTCGCAATTTTTGACACAAAAGAAGCGACCTATGAATTATTTCGAGTCGAATATGATATGACCGAGACACAAAGAAAGATCAGAGATTCAGGCTTACCTGAATTTTTGGCAGATCGTCTGGAGAAAGGTCAGTAGAACCTATTATGCATAGAAATTGAAGTTCTAATAAATAATAAGCCCATAATATCTTAAAGTTTGGAGCAAATCATACTTTTGATTGGCTCGGGAGGTGCGATATATGGAAGTATCTCATAAGACAGATGGACAGCAGCTCATACTTTCAGAAGAAGTGTACAATGGCATCAACAAGATCTTAGACGATTTGGCTGCCAACACCCGTGCAGACATGGTCCTGGTTTGCGAAACTAACGGTTACCCAGTAACCCACAAAGGTGATATCCCCGGGATAGATTTGTTCACAATTTCTTCATTAGCAGCGAATAATTTTTCTGCTACCGCCGAGATGGCTTCTATGATCGGCGAAAGTGGAAGCTTCAAATTTCTGTTTCACGAAGGGGAAAACAGAAACATATTTCTCTCCAATGTTGGCTACAACTTTATTCTAATAGTTATCTTTAACGTGAACGTGGCTTTGGGCATGGTCAGAATCTATACTAAAAAAACCATTGATTCACTGATTAAGCTCCTACATTCGGCAAAAGAGGAAGAGGACAAATCTGCTGAATTTCTGGATTTAGAGTTTAAATCGCTCCTAAGTAAAGAGTTGAACCGTTCGCTGAAGATTTGAGTTGAGTCCTACGCCAAATTACCATGTTCATTAACAAGGCCTTGCAGGAGATTAATCTCAAGATCGTTTATTATGGACCAGGCTTGAGTGGCAAAACTACTAACTTAGAGTTTATCTATAACCGTCTTGATCCAACCTTGTGTAGTGACCTTGTAACCTTAAAAACACGGGAAGAGCGCACACTTTATTTTGATTTTATGCAGCTTGAATTGGGACGAATCAAAGGCAAAAAACCGAGATTTAGTCTTTATACCGTTCCAGGACAAGTTTATTACACTTTTAGCCGAAAAATTATTCTCAGAGGTGTAGATGGTATTGTGTTTGTCGCGGATTCACAAAAGCACCGCATGAACGATAATTTGGATTCGCTTTTGGATTTGGAAAAAAATCTAATTGAAATGGGTCAATCTTTACAGAATTGTCCTTGGGTTATTCAATATAATAAAAGAGACTTGCCGCAGATTGAAAATGTGGCAAACTTACAATCAAAGCTGAATTATTATAGGGTGCCCTATTTCGAAGCCGTGGCCACGCAAGGAATCGGGGTCTTAAGTACTTTAAAGGCATCTATTAACATGGTTTTTGATAAGATTTTTGCAATGGTCTAAGATTAACACAGAGAGTGTAAAATAATATGAACAATTACCAGTCTCCTCAATCGGTCATCGAGGAAAAGATGAGAGAAATAACAGAGCGGGGAAATTATGATATGGTACATCTATTCTCTAATGAGGGATTGCTGATTGCGGAATACTGCAATGATCAAATCATCGAAAAAGATCGTTTAGCAGAGCTTTCAGTCTTATTTCGAGAATTAAGAAACATGGCTGATGTAATGGGAAAGATTTCCAGCATAAAGGAGATGATTATCGAAGGATATAGTCGGCGTAAGATTGTATTTAGATTTTTCCATGCATTTAATCAGGACGTAATACTCGCGATAGTTGTTCCGCCCAAAAAAGCATACAGAGGGCTTACCAATAGTCTGGTCAGGACAATCGAAAAAATCTCTATTTAAAGATTTGAGCTTATCTCGCCAGGTAATCCACAATAGTTGTGTCAGTCCCTTTCGATTTTTGAGGCCGGGTCTGTTTTAGATCAAGATACCGGCAATAGTCGCCGTTAACCAGGAAGCCAGAGCGCCCGCCAGCATAGCTTTGAGACCAATTTTGGCCAGATCATGGCGGCGATCAGGGGCAATGCCACCGATTCCACCAATCTGGATGGCAATCGAGCCAAAATTAGCAAA
>JBHIAW010000058.1:0-15498 GCA_046758765.1 bacterium | reverse complement strand
TGCTGCGAGTGAAATACAATCACGCTTATCCCTACAACATCGTGATGATGAAACACGCGCCTTTCATTGCCACGGAAAAGAGCGTCAAGGCGCACGAGACGCGCCCGGATGGGCGTGCGCTTTCGGAGAACACGGGTTACCAGGCCAATCTACGCTACGGCTCCCAACAGTCCATCACGCGCAACTGGCACATGCCCATGCATCAGACTGACCATCTTTTTCATAAGTCAAAGGTTTATATGGGATTTTTGTTCGGAGGCGAAGCCGACAACCACGCTATAAATACGGTACCTAAGGAAACCTTGGTACGGGTTACTAAGGCTGAAGATGGTGGCATGGGCGGCGTCGGCATCTGGTTCCCGGTGACTACTGGGTTTACACCGGATAATGAAAGCGAGTTTATGAAAGAATACCTGGTTGGAAATTTGACGAAAGTGAAGCTGTAAGAATTACAAGTAAAATTAAATACAAAATAATAAATTCAAATGTAAATTTCAAAATTAGATTCTGCATTTTGTACGTGGTGTTTTGCAATTTCATTAAGGAGAGCATTGATGCCATATAATGACCCTGATCCAAGCGATCCCAATGTGCTGGTTGGAGTGGAGATACCAGCAAATGCTGAGACCATCCGGGACATGGCCTATGTCTTTGCTGAGGAATTTGCTCGCATAGGCTTCGACAAAGAAAAATTGATGCGAATTTTCAAAAGGCCATTTTATGCGGGCGCACATCGGGCTTACGAGGAGTTGGGCGAGGAAGAAATCGAGAAGATTGTGGATGAATGTCTGGAGATTTGGGGTCGTGGAGCGTAGAGTGCGGAGAGTGGAGCGCATACCCACACTCCTCGCTCCACGCTCCACAGGTAAGTAACTTAATAACCTTTCTAATTTAGGAGCATAAAATGCCCAAAGTCTACAACTGGCAGCTTGGCCGCAAGATGGACTATCCCCATGAGGCGGCCTTTCCAAACCGACAGTTTGCCTTTGTTTTTAACACCAATCGCTGCATCGCCTGTCAGACCTGCACCATGGCATGTAAATCTACCTGGACCTTCAGCAAGGGGCAGGAACAGATGTGGTGGGCCAATGTTGAGACCAAACCATACGGCGGCTATCCCCAATTTTGGGATGCTAAAATTCTCAGGTTGCTAGAGGAAGCTAATCCCAGAAAGCAGGTATGGTTGAAAAAGAATGGTGAGTATCAATTTGACGGCATGACCGTGTTCGAAGCCGTCAAGAAGAAATTTACCCCGGAAAGCTCCCGAGTGTTAGGCTATTTGCCGCAAGACCAAGAGTGGAATTCTCCCAACATTTACGAGGACAACCCTCAAGGGCCGAAAGGAAAATCGTTCCAATGGGATAAGGAAGGTGTGGAGTTGCCAGTTCATAAAACCTGGTTCTTCTATCTGGCGCGTATTTGCAACCACTGTACCTATCCGGCCTGTCTGGCGGCCTGTCCTCGTAACGCTATCTACAAACGGCCGGAAGACGGCATTGTTTTAGTGGATCAGAAAGAGTGTCGCGGTTACCGCAAGTGCGTGGAAGCGTGTCCTTACAAGAAAACCATGTATCGCGGCAACACACGCATCACCGAGAAATGCATCGCTTGCTATCCCCGGGTCGAAGGTAACGATCCAGAATCAGACCGCAAGCCTATGGAAACCCGCTGCATGGCTGCCTGTATTGGTCAAATGCGTATGCAGGGATTGGTGAAGATCAACAAAGATGGGAATTGGGCGGACGACCGTTACCATCCCATTTATTACCTGGTGCGGGTAGCAAAGGTAGCTCTGCCTCTCTATCCCCAATTGGGCACCGCTCCGAATGGCTATTACATTCCACCGCGTTGGGTTCCTCGGCCCTATTTGCGTCAGATGTTTGGCCCCGGTGTCGATGAAGCCATCGAACGGTATACCAGTCCTGACCGCGAGCTGCTGGCGGTGCTGCAATTGTTTCGCCGATCTAATTTGATTATTTTCAAATACCAATTTGAGGAAGGGCCGAAAGTTTATGAGGGTAAGCTGCGAGGTAAGCAGGTCACCGTCTACAACGATACGATCATTGCCTACGGAAAGAAGGGTGAAGAACTCTTTCGTACCACAGTGGAAGAGCCGGTTTTTGAACGCTCGGAGAAATATGCAAATTCGATCTGATGATTATGAATGATGTGAAAATAAATAACTCTGATTTGGCACTCTGTCGAAGCGCCCTTTATGAAGCTCTGGCTCTTGGTTTTCGTTCACCGACTCAGGAGACCATTTGCCGCTTGATTTCTGCAGAGCACAATCAGGCATTAACAGAAATCGCAACCATCCTGGACGAAATAAGAGTGGGAAAAAGACCAGCAAGATTAACCTATCAGATTAAGAATTTGAAGGACTGTTCTGATGTTCACACCTTGAGCGCGTTGGAAAAGTCATACCGAATTTATTTCGGACACACTGCACAAGCGAAAGTTCCTCCGTATGAGACAGAATATGGTGAAGAGACACTTTTCCAGCAGCCACAGCAATTGGGAGATATTGCTGGGTTTTACCACGCTTTTGGCCTTAATCTGAATCCAAACGAACATGAACGGGTGGACCACATTAGTTGTGAGTGCGAGTTTCTGGCGTTTCTAACTCGAAAAGAGGCTTACGCGATCGAACAGAACGACCAGACCATGCTGCAAGAAACGCGTCGGGCTCAAAAACTGTTTCTTCGAGACCATTTGGCACGTTTTGCCCCTTCTTTCTCCAATTTGCTAATTCATGAAAATCAGGATGGTTTTTACAATGTACTCGCCAAGCTGGCCAATGATTTCATCTTAACAGAATGTGCGTGTTTTGATATTGTCCCCGGACCAGAACAACTTCGTCTGCGGCCAAGAGCACTCGTGGATGAATGCTTTACCTGTGGTTCAGGTGAGGAACTCATCACAAAGATCAACGAAGCAAGCAGTAAATTGTGATATGCGGACTAAACAATACCGCTGCCTTAGTTTTGTTTATTGAGGATGATTGAAGAAATAAATCAAACCTTGTATCTATTCAGCCTGTCGTCATTCCTGCATGTTTTAAGCAGGAATCCATGTTTTGCTGACATTCAAAATAGTATGGAGATCGCATGACTTATGGATTCCCGATGAAAGCGTTCGGGAATGACAGTCTGAATAGTTACCAAACTTTTTCTAATCCAAAACCTGTAAATCATAAAATGACTTCTTTACCTTATCGAATTGAATATCAACCACCCCTTGTTGAGGAAGCAGTGCTCCGTGCGATTGTGGGGCGTAAAGAGGAGAGTGAGTTTCGCAAGCAAAGGGACAGGGTTTATGAAAGCCCCGGCAGCCAGGAGCGTGAGGAAGCGTTTCAGGAGTTGCACCAACGTTGGTTCGAACGCTTGGGCTTAAACGCGCCATTGCAAGAGGTTTTTTCGTACTGGCCGGTTCTTAGAAAATCTACACATAAATGTCTGTTAATTAAAGCAGCTTCAAGAAAAGATATTGGGGCGGATTTGTACGTGGCGCCAACGATCTCCGAACAGACTGACCGAGAACAACGTACCATCATTATCCAATTGACTCCGGAAATTCTAACTCAACCGAAACAGCTTCTCGAATTTCTGCGGCATGAATTCCTCCATATTGTAGATATGCTGGATGAAAGATTTGGCTATGAACCCAATTTTCCCAAGAGTTCAAGGGGGCCTACCTATAATCACTTCCTACAAGAACGCTATCGTATTCTTTGGGATATCACCATTGATGGGCGGTTGTACAAAAAAGGGTGGTTGCCAAGATTGGTGCGTCAGAAGCACTGGACCGTGTTCAAAGATACCTTCCGTAGTTCAGAAGAAGCTTTGGAAACTATGTTTGCTTACTTTTTTGACAAAGGTTCCCACACCCATCAGGAGCTGGCGGCGTTTGCTCAATCGCCTGAATCGTGGTTTGAGAGTTCGAGTTCTGCCTATTCATCCAAGGGGCATTGCTGTTTGTGTCATTTTCCTTCTTTTCAATTGATTAACGCATCGACTAGTCTTTCCCCAGTTTTGATGGATGAAATCCGGAAAGAGTTTCCTGAGTGGCGACCCTCGGAGCCCATCTGCCGTCAGTGTGCTGATTTGTTTGAAGCACGATTAGTAATCCCGCAAAGTTAGATTCTTTTTACCGGACGGATAAAAGAGAACCCACCCAGTTGGTCTTTTGTGGATTTTAGTATTCCACCTAGAAACTTGGCCGAAAACCTACTATTCTGCTCCGTTGGGCGTCCTCGCCCGACGTAAAGACAACCACTTAAGACGCAGGCGAGGACGCCTGCTTGAGCATTTTGGGACTTTTCGGCCAAGTTTCTAGAAATTGAAACGTTTTGTCAAGAAAAGGGGCCGGGGTCTCAGTTTGATTTGCCAAGTCCTGAATCTGCCAATATTTTTGCTCGGGGTGCGGGCCATTTCTGCTACAGCCCTCGTAGCATATTCACATGCTCGGCTGGATATTACCGACATTTTAGGTGTCTCCCAATTTTGATAATTCTTAGCTTAGGATTTTTGTTAACACAATGATCTTGATAATGAAAATCAAACAATCGGATAATATCGTCTATAAAAAACTTGACATTCCAAAAAAATCAACTATTTTATTAGAGTTCCGCAAAATGAGAAAAACCAGACATGTCATTCAGTAGGAATCTTTTTCGTTTGGAGCACTAACCTATTATTTCCATTGCAATTGCAAAAAGATTCTTCCAGAATGACAATGAGGATTATTTCAGATTTTCGTAGTTTTGCAGAAGTCTTCTATTTTATGTGAAAGGAGATTTTATTGTCTCATTCAAATGGCCAATAATCATTTACAGAACTTTAAAACCGATTCCAATTAGGCGTCTCAGGCAAAAGTATGATTAGCTTACACCAAATCAAAGGATTGGAATTTGAACTTAAGGAACCTTCAGAAGGTAACTATTTTGTATCAGCCTACCCGCCGTTTTCCTGTTGGCAGAAAGAGTACGTGACAGAGCTCAAGCGGGAGTTAGACGCCCCGCCAGCCGCGGCAGGTGATCGGCCTTTTGGATTGTACGTCCACATTCCGTTCTGCGTCATTCGATGTATGTATTGTTATTACCTTTCTTATGCTAAGAAGTCACCTGATGACATTGATCGATACATTGCGGCGCTAATCAAGGAACTGGCGATGTATCACGAAAAGCGAAATTTTGAGAACCGCCATATCAATTTTGTGTATTTCGGCGGCGGCACCCCCTCGATATTGTCGGTCAAGCAAACCCACAAACTTATCAACACACTCAAGTCTTTATTCCCTTGGACAGCGGTACAGGAGGTTACGTTTGAATGCGCTCCGAAGACGGTCACGGAATCAAAGCTGCTGACGCTGCGTGAAGCTGGTGTCACCCGTATCAGTCTGGGCGTTCAGCAGCTCAATGATGAAGTCCTTGAAAAGAATGGCCGTGTGCATCTGGTACGCGATGTTGAGCGTGCATATTCGATGATCCAGCGGATTGGCTTCGAGATGGTCAATGTTGATCTAATGGTTGGTCTGATAGGTGAAAGCGATGTATCGTTCATGGACAGTCTGGACCAGATGATTCAGATGAATCCTGACAGCATCACGATTTATCAACTCGAAATGCCACTAAATACACCACTTTTCCGCAATTTTCGCAAGGGTGTGCTCGGCGACTCCTTGGCCAACTGGGATGTAAAACGGGCAAGGCTGGCTCAAGGTTTCGCGAGACTCGAAGAAGCAGGCTATCAGCTCAGAAGCGCTTATACCGCTGTGCGTGACTCCAAAAGACAACAGTTTGTCTATCAGGATGCCCAGTATCATGGTGCGGACCTTTTGGGAATTGGCGCTTCGGCCTTTTCTTATGTCAATGAAACCCATTACCAAAATCTGACTTCTCTGGAATCGTATCTTCAGCATATTGATGAAGGTCAGCTTCCGATAGAACGTGCGTATGTCTTAAGTGAGGAGGAGCGTCTAATCCGAGAATTTGTCCTGCAACTTAAACTGGGCAAGGTGAACCGCACCTACTTTCGCCGAAAATTCGAGGTAGATATTTTTGAACGATTCCATGTGCCCCTCGCGCAATTTACCAGTCAGGGATGGCTGATAAGGAGTGACGATGAGCTCTTGCTGACGCGGGAAGGACTCTTGCGGGCTGATCGAATGCTTGCGGCTTTTTATCTGCCCAAGCATCAGGATGTCCGTTATTCGTGATTTAAAAATAATGTTTTTGCGACAATTTTTTTGAATGAAATCGGCACACATTTTTGTTATTATTGACGACGGGGAATGTCGCTCTAATGACTTCTTGGGAATTCTCATTACCAGATAATTCTAAAGATTTAAATGCATCGAAACGAAAATAGTCTGAAACTATTAGCACAACACGAATCAAAAAAGCTTCGGCCTGCTACAGGTACAGCCCAAATTCCACTACTCAGTCTGGATTGGGTCTGGTTTTACCTTCCTGGAACATTATGCAATCTACAATGCGCTCATTGTCTGGTCGGTGGCGGACCCAATAGTCGAATCTTAATTCCTATGGAAGTTGAAGAGTTCGATGGAGCCTTGAAGGAAGTTGCGGAGTACCAAGATGGCCATCCTTTCCAGATTGGCATTACTGGCGGCGAGATATTTATCCTAAAATCAAAGAAGTTTGGTCGCCGCCTTTTTCCTATGGTTGAAAAGGCTTTGGAATATGGAGATTTGTTGATATTGACCAATGGAATCTTGGCCGACCATGCGACGTTGGACACGTTGGTGGAGATAGAACAGTGTTCTTCACATTCTATTACCTATCGCATTAGTTTGGAAGGCCCCTCGGCTAAGGAAAATGATGGAATTCGTTATTACCTGGGGGGAAGACCTACCTTTCAGCAAATCATAGAGAGTTTGCAGCGCTTTTTGGAGCATGGAATTCATCCCGCAGTGGCCTATACGTATGAAGGCAGTGGCCAAGCGGCAGAGGTTTTGCAAAGAAAGGCGGCCTTGGAGAGGAGGTACAAAAGGCTGCTTCGAGAGTTCGGACTGGATTCTCTGGAATTATGGGGGATTCCTTTTTTCGACCAAGGTCACGAAACAGTAAGAAGAGATAAGCTTGGTCTTCCTCATATTGAATCCCCAGGAATTACGAATCATTGTATTGCTACTTATGCAAATTCTGGTTTTGATCTATTTCAGTGCTCTTATTCCCGCTCCTTTGCCAAGGGACCCAATGGTAGATGTGGCTGGTACTATTGTGCGGTTTTGTCTGCTCAGAAGATCGCCCCCACTGCTTATTTAGGAACTACCCTGAAAGAAGCGGCCAAGGAAATAACCTTAAGCCATTCGCAATGCATCACTTGCTTTCATGCAGCCACCCAAGGTATAGGGATGAGCTGCAGCGGAAATTAATTGCATAGGGTATATCGAATAAGCTTTGGGCGCGTCAAACCGTAGGTCAGCAGGCGCCGAGTTACAGCCTGTTTATAAAAATCAATGAGTTGGACAGAGTACTGTGAAATTACTTGACATTTTGAATAAATTCATTAAATTAAGCCAATTAAGAAATTTGGAAATCACATTCAGAATTTAGTTCTCATCTAATCAAATAATGATTATGTGAGAACTAAAGTATTCTTAAGCAAGGCTTCTGAATGTCAATTTTAATCAGGAGGGAGAACTTATGGCCGTTTACTTGAACCCAGGAAATTACTATCGGTTGCCTTGGAGTTTAACCGATAATGCCATTTCTTGGTTAGAACCTACGTGGAAATGTAACATCTATTGTGAAGGCTGTTATCGCATCAACGACCCACGGGGGCACAAGCCTTTGGAGCAAATTAAAGAGGAGCTCGCTGTTTTCAAGAAATACCGTCGAACCGACGGGGTTTCCATTGCCGGTGGCGACCCGCTTATTCATCCAGACATAGTAGAAATTGTCCGTATGATTGCGGAAGATGGGGTGAAGCCCATCCTGAATACCAATGGTGTGGCTTTAACCAAAGAGCTTTTAAAAGAACTCAAAGCGGCTGGCGCCAAAGGGTTTACATTTCACGTGGACAGCAAACAACGACGACCGCATTGGAAAGGGAAAAATGAGCTTGAGTTGTGCGAGCTCCGCGAGCACTTTGCCGAGATGTTACACGAGATTGGCGGACTTTCGTGTGCTTTCAACTCCACGGTTTATGAAGACACGCTTCCGTATGTCCCGGACCTTGTAGGATGGGCACAAAAGCATATTGATAAAGTGCATGTGATTGTTTTTATCGCTTATCGTGCCGCTACCCTCGATGGTCGATTCGACTACTATGCAGGAGCTGAAAAAGTGGACTTAGGAGAAATTCCTTACACAACGACCAATGAGAGGAAAGTGGATATTCTGTCCAATGATATGTATGAACTTATAAAGAATCGCTTCCCAGATTTTGACAGCGCTGCTTACTTAAACGGTACTGAAAAGCCCGATTCGTTCAAATGGTTGTTAAGCGGCCGCATCGGTACCAAACATAAAATTTATGGTTATGTTGGGCCGAGGTTTATGGAAGTGGCCCAAACTTACCACCACTTGCGGCACGGTCACTATTTAGCCTACACAGACCCCAAAACTCATCGCCGTGGAAAATCCATGTTGTTGCTTTCACCGATCGATGCAAGAGTCCGGGCCATAGCAAAGAATTATTTTCTCTCGACCATGACTCATCCAAATCGATTATTTCAACGGTTACATTACCAGTCTATAATGATCATCCAACCTACTGATGTCCTCGATAATGGGGCCCAAAATATGTGCGATGGCTGTCCGGACATGACGGTGCTGGACGGCAGGCTGGTCTGGTCCTGTCGCATGGAGGAACCCATGAGATACGGCTGCTTTGTACACACGGTGCCCAAGCAGACAGTGGAAAATATTGATAGATATGAAAAATAAAACAATCAAAATAGCGCCTTCGATTTTGTCAGCAGATTTTTCTCGACTGGAAAAAGCGGTGAAAACCGTCGAAGCAGGTGGAGCCGATCTTGTTCATGTGGATGTCATGGACGGCCATTTTGTTCCCAACATTACTGTTGGTCCCTCGATTGTTAAGGCCTTACGTACGCGAACTCAACTACCCCTGGACGTGCATCTAATGATTGAAAAACCTGATGACTTCATCGATGATTTTGCCGCGGCCGGGGCCGATCATATCACAGTTCATGTTGAGGCGTGCACCCATTTAGACCGTACCATTCATGCCATTAAAGAAAAGGGTCTTAAGGCGGGCGTGGCTCTAAATCCTGCCACCCCTCTTTGCCTTTTGGAGGAAATCATTCTTGAGTTGGATTTGGTGCTTATCATGTCCGTTAATCCCGGCTTTGGCGGACAAAAGTTTATTTCGCAGTCCATAGACAAAATCCGTCGTCTCAAAAGAAAATTATCCCATCCAATATATAAACACATTGAAGTTGAAGTAGATGGTGGCATAACCTTGGAAAACTGCTTGGATTTGGTCGAAGCCGGAGCAGATATTCTGGTTTCGGGTTCTGCGATTTTTGAGTCCAGAAATCCAAAAGAAATGATTGGGGAAATGAAATCCAAAATCGACGCGTACTTAAATAGCAGCAGATCATTGTAATAGGAGAGTTTGATCGATAGGAATCAATTGCAACAAAGGAGAAATCATATCATGGAAATCTCAAAAGATGACGAGCTTGGAGCCGCCTCTCAAAAAAGCATTGACAAGACCGTGGTTGCTTTCGCCCGCACTGGAAAACCGGACAAACCCACTAAGAGAGTTCAGCTCGTAAACGATCCCATGGCTCAGGCTCTTATACAGAGCGGTACCCAGCATATCTACACCGACACAGCGGATCGCGAGGAACTCAATGACCTGTTGGTGACGAATGAGTCGGAAGATTTTTTGGAAATCATTAAGGAAATTGATGGTAACACCACCAATCAAGCTTTGGTGTTCAAGGTTCTGCCTCGATATTTGGGGGAAGGTGATCGGATGGACATTGTGGACTGGGTGGAAGGGATGCGTGAGGCTGCGCCGCATATCTCATTATCGGACGCCATAGCGTTAATTTATACCATCATTAATGGGCAACTGGGCCGAAATCTAAAATCTTACTACGGGACGGGTAAAAACTGGGAAATCAGTTTAGAACTTCATACCAGTTTGGCTCCGAGTGTGGAAGACTCAAAACGCGTGGCACGCTATCTGGTTCGCATGGTGCCTGGCGCTTTTGTTAAAGTGGCTTTTACCCCTCACCAACCTCACGCTTTTCTTATCGCTAGAGACTTAGAGAGAGAAGGAATCCCAGTGAATTTTACAACAACCTTTTCTGCTCGGCAAGTAGCAGCCGCGGCTGTCTTATCTAACGTGACGCGCACCAACATTTTTATGGGACGACTCAATCAAGGGCTGGAATCGGAACTTCTGGGGGAGCAGGTGGATTTGGAAGCCCAGAGGACCGTTCGCCAACTTCGCACAGAACTAAATCTTAAGACCCAACTGATTGTTGCCAGCGTCCGAACCTGGAAAACCATGGTGTATGCGGCTGGCTGTGACGTGTTTACCGTGCCATATAAAGCATTAAAAGAATATTTGACTCAACGAGAAGTTAGACCCGAAGAGATTAAGAGTTGTTTGGAAAATGATTATTCAGATAAATTGGGGAGCTCTCAAAGAGTTCTACAGAAAATAGGAATAAACCGAATCGAGAGGCTTTACCAGGTGGAGCCAGAATATATCGAGTTTCTCAAAGAAGTTCGTAATGGCTCGGATTTCGATGATTTAGACGGCGAAGCACTGTTCAAGAAATTTGACCAGGCTGGCTTTGGCGATATGTTTTATACGCCTGCTACCGAAGAATGGCAAGAACTGAGAAAAAACAAGTTGCCTGATTTGGACTCTACTTTAACCGCAACTCTGCCTTTAGACACCTTGTACAGTTTATTGGCCTTTGCTGATTTTGCTAAATTTCAAGACGAGATGGACGATCGCATTGCACAACCCATTAGGAGATTGTTTTGAAAGAAACTAAGGTAAAAGATTTTGACCAATATACCATCAATATCATCAAAGGTTTGGTGATGGATGCCACCAGGCATGCCAATTCAGGACATCCTGGAGGGGCCATGTCTTCGGTGGATTATGCTTACACGGTTTACAAAGAGTTTCTTCGCTACAGTCCCTCGGACCCAAACTGGTTTAATCGGGACCGGTTTGTTTTATCAGCCGGGCACGAGTCCATGTTGCTCTACTCGCTCCTGACCTTGGTGGGCTATTTGGATTTGGAGGACCTAAAACAGTTTCGGCGATATGGCAGCCGTACCCCAGGCCATCCGGAAAGCCATCTCACCGCTGGCGTTGAGGCCACCACCGGTCCCTTGGGCCAAGGATTCGGCATGGCAGTAGGCATGGCCATGGCAGAAGAGATGTTGGGTGAGATAGTTGGCGATGAACTCGTCAATCATTACACCTACGTTTTAGTCAGCGACGGAGATCTGCAGGAGCCTGTGAGTATGGGAGCTGCGGCTCTGGCTGGTCATTTCGGGCTGCATAAGCTGGTGGTTTTCTACGACAAAAATGAAATCCAAATTTCCGGCAGCACTTCACGCACCGACAGCACAAATTTCAGTAAGGTTTTTGAAGGATTTGGCTGGCACGTTCAGGACATTGATGGACACAACCGAACTGCCATTCGACAAGCTATTGTAAATGCGCAGAAAATTAAGGATAAGCCTTCTATTATCATTGGGCATACCACCATTGCCAAAGGGACGGCCTCAGTGGAAGGCCTTGCTAAAACTCACGGCGAGCCTTTAGAGCATGATGAAATTCGTGCAACCAAAGAAAAATTGGGACTACCCGTAGATAAGATTTTTTACCTACCTGAAGAAGTGGTAAATCATTTTCGGTCTCGTCACAATGAACTTGAGCTCCTTCACAACCAATGGCAACTTCAATTGGCAGATGCCAAGCAAGATTTGGCTTTTGCTTCCCGATGGGACCAAATCGTTGAAGATCAACTTCCCCAAAGGTTGGGTTTACCGAAATTCGAGGGAGTAGAAAAGATGGCTACCCGCAATGCCTTCGGGGAAGTCCTAAAGAAATTAGGAGAAATGCTGCCAAATTTGGCAGGGGGATCAGCCGATTTAGAGCCTTCCAACAAAACCGATGGGTTCATGAAATTGGTAGAGGACTTTACTCGGGAAAACCGAAAAGGTCGAAATATTGTCTTTGGTGTGAGAGAGTTTCCCATGGGCGCTATTCTAAATGGCATGGCTCTGCACGGTGGAATCATTCCTTTCGGAGCCACGTTTCTCGTTTTTTCGGATTACGAGCGAGCTGCCTTGAGATTAGCAGCCTTGCAGGAAATACGGATTATTCACATATTTACTCACGATTCGTTTTATCTGGGCGAAGATGGACCCACGCACCAGCCAGTTGAGCATCTCAGTTCATTGAGAGCCATACCTAATTTTGTGGTCATTCGACCTGCCGACGCCGCGGAGACCCCGGTAGCTCTGGAAGTGGCTTTGGAGCAGAAAAAGCGTCCCACAGCAATTATGTTAACCCGACAGAAGTTACCCCTTCTACAGCGTGGAGATGGGATACCTGGCCCGGAACATCTAAGATTGGGTGCCTACATACTATATGGTCCCCAGGACGAATCTCCAGATGTCATCTTAATTGCGACGGGTTCCGAGGTACATTTAGCTTTGGAGGCGGCCCAAAAAATTCCTGATCTGCGGGTGCGCGTAGTAAACATGCCTTCGTGGGAGTTGTTCGAGCAACAGCCAGAATCCTATAAGAAAATGGTTCTTCCACCAGAGGTTCAGCTTCGCATTTCAGTGGAAGCCGGTGTCACCCATGGTTGGAAGAAATATACGGGCCTCCATGGCTATGAGCTTGGTCTGGACCGTTTTGGCGCCTCGGCTAAAATGGAAGATTTGGCAGTTTCCTTTGGTTTTACCGCAGAAAATTTGGTGCACATCATCCGTCAATTAGCTGCTGAACACAAAAAGGTTACACAGGCATAATGAGTAGATATATCGCCATTGCTTCGGCCCCTATGCCCCTATACCATATACCTTATACCTTGCATCCCATGAGCTTGAAAAATACCAAAACTCATGTTCTCTGAAAGAGATTGAATTAACCATGAAAGGAGAAAGCAATTATGAAACGCATTTTGTCTATTTTGTTCTCGATAGGCCTGGCGGCTTTTTTATCAACTTGTTACAATGTTGAAAAGGCTGCAGCTACGGGGGGAGGTACGATAAAAGGAAAAGTTACTTACGGAGGAGCCGTTCCCGCACGCCAAAAAATTGAAATAACAAAGGATGTCAAGACTTGTGGCAAAGTTGCTCATTATAAAGAGGATCTGGTTGTTTCTGGCAAGAATAAAGGTCTAGCTAATGTTGTTGTTAGCGTGAGCGGCATCCAAAAGGGTAAGTCTGTGGAAGTTTTAGGTGATGAAATTGAGCTGGACCAGAACGGCTGTTTGTTTATTCCACATGTGGCGTTGGTACCTGTTGGAGCCAAACTTAAGATTAAGAATAGTGATGGTATTCTCCACAACATTCATACTCGCAGTGAAAAGAATCGACCCTTCAACAAGGCACAGCCTCGATTTAGAAAGGTCATGGCGGTCACTTTTGACAAACCAGAAATCATACAAGTATCCTGTGACGTTCACGGTTGGATGCAGGCCTACATTGTGGTGGTGGAGCACCCCTATTATGCTGTGACCGATGCCGCTGGAAACTTCGAACTGACCGAGGTGCCAGCCGGGACATACACCTTGGAATATTGGCATGAAACTTTGGGCAAACAGACGCGGGAAATCTCGGTGACGGCTGGCGGCACGGCTGAAGCCAATTTCAAATTTCCTGCGGCCGTCTCTGGCAAGGCAAAAGAATGATACTGAAAACATAAAGTGCTTGCACATTATGTAAAAAGTTATTACATTAGCACCTTAATTAAGATAATATTATCCGAAATTCGCTTTTTTACTGTCACTCCCGCGTGAGATTGTTATGGTGAGGAGCGAAGCGACCAAGAATCTTTGAACCTTGGCCTAGAAGCCTGGTCGGAAAGTCCCGAATTTGGCAAATACATGGTTCGACTTCGCTCACCATGAGGTCATTTAGCTCTATCCTGAGCGTAGTCGAAGGATAAGAGGGCGTCCATACATACTTTCCGACCAGACTTCTAGAGTTAGCCTTGAACTGGGAGATGTTTCGCTTCTTTCAGTAGCGCTGAATGACGGCTCTATCGATCTTGCGCGGTAGTGCTGTGTAAAAAACAGCTTCTCGGTACTACATTCCAACAACAGAATTAGAATTATAACAGGAGGAAGACTCTTATGTCTGATTGGTTCCCAAAGAACATCTCTACCTTCGGAGGAGACATTGACTCTGTATTCTATTTAATCTTTTATATCGTAGGAATTGGGTTTCTCCTTGGCGAAGGGGCCATAATATATTTCCTCATTCGGTATCGTCGCCGCGCGGGGAAAAAAGCAATCTTTGTCCGTGGCGAAAGCTGGTCACAAGTGGCTTGGATTCTTGTTCCAGGTCTTATTGTGATGTTGCTCGACTTTTGGATTGATTTTGCCGGGGCAAAAGCCTACGAACATGTCAAAGGGGAAATGCCTGCCAGTGAAGTGGTGGTACAAGTCACTGGAAAGCAATTCAACTGGATAATTACATATCCCGGGCCGGATGGCATATTTGGCACGTCCGATGATTTCACACAGGAGAACGATCTTCATGTACCCGTAAATAAAGTTGTGCAGGTCGTTCTCAAATCAGAAGATGTGATTCACAGTTTTTTTGTGCCGGTTTTAAGACTGAAACAGGACACCGTGCCGGGAAGGGAAATCTTGGCTTGGTTCGAGGCCACGGAGACAGGAAAGTACGAAATGCCATGCGCAGAGCTTTGTGGCTATGGGCATTATACCATGCGAGGGTTTTTGCACGTCCATTCAGAAGATGAATATGCTGAATGGGTTGAGGAGCACTGGCCATCTCCTTGATGCTAATATTTGAGGCTGTTGAGCAGAGTGTATGCTTTCTATTTCATTGCGCGAGACATTTTTCTAAGAGTTAATTGGAGGAGAAAATGGCAGAACAAGTAACGCCTGAAGTTGAACACACGAAAGAATTAGGTTTTTGGCGCAAGTACGTCTTTTCCACCGACCATAAGACCATTGGCAAACAGTACATGTTTTTAGCCTTATTCATGGCGCTAGTTGGTGGATTAATGGCGTATTTAATACGCTGGCAGCTTGCCTATCCTGAGACCGCGGTTCCGGGCGCCGGCTGGATTCCAGAGCCAACGGCCTTTGAAGGTATCATCCCGCCGGAATTTTACAACGCCTTAGTGACCATGCACGGAACTCTCATGGTCTTTTTCGTAGCCATGCCATTCCTTTTGGGAGCTTTTGGGAATTTCTTGATCCCGCTCATGATTGGCGCCAAAGACATGGCCTTTCCCCGACTCAATATGATGTCTTTCTGGA
>JBHIAW010000057.1:0-15603 GCA_046758765.1 bacterium | reverse complement strand
ATAGCAAAATATATCAAATTTAGAATAGTAAAGAGTAACCATGCACTTTACCCTAAATGGTATAAAAAAGAATTACAACGGCGATCCCGAGCTTTCTTTACTAAATTATCTTCGAGAAGAAGAAGGAATCATCTCTCCTAAAGACGGATGTGCACCACAGGCGGCCTGCGGTTGTTGTGTAGTAGAGCTGAATAAAAATGCTGTGTTGTCTTGTGTGATTCCCATGAAAAAAGTCGCCAATGCGGAAGTGGTCACCATAGAAGGTTTAGAGGAATATACACAAGATGTGTTTGCAAAGGCTTTTTTGGAAAAAGGCGGGGTACAGTGCGGTTTCTGTATTCCAGGGATTGTTATGCAAGCTAAGGTCCTGTTAGATAAGAATCCGCATCCCACCCGGGAGGAGGTTGCTAAGGTCTTAACACCGCATTTGTGTCGCTGTACTGGTTACAAAAAAATCATCGATTCCATTCTTTATGCTGGGGAGATATTGAGAGAAGGCAAAGAAATTAAGAACGGTAAACATAGCGGAAAAATAGGAGAAAGACTTCCTAAATACGACAGTTATGATGTGGTCCTGGGCAGACGCCCCTTTGTCTGTGACATGAAGTTTGAAAACATGCACTATGGTGCTTTGAAATTCAGTGATCATCCGCGTGCTAAAGTTTTGTCCATAGATACAAGTGCAGCCGAGCAATTACTTGGAGTTACCAGAGTGTTTTTAGCGGATGATATCCCAGGGGAACGAGACATTGGCCTGATTGTTTCGGACTGGCCGATCATGGTGAAAGCAGGGGAAGAAACCCGCTATGTCGGTGACGTACTAGCTGGAGTGGTGGCGAAAACAGAAGCCATCGCCAGAAAGGCTGTGGATTTGATTAGAGTCGAATACGAGGTTTTGGAGCCAATTACGGACCCACATGAAGCCATGAAAGTGAATAGCCCTCGAATCCATTCTAATGGTAACATTCTGTCCACAACGATACTCAAGCGTGGTGACGCTGAATATGCCCTCAATAACTCCGATTTTGTAGTTCACGGAATCTATCAGACCCAAACCGTTGAACACGGCTTTTTGGAGCCTGAAAGCTGCGTCGCTCGGCCGTGGTATGATGGCGTAGAAGTCTTTTCACAAGGACAGGGAGTTTATGAAGACCAAAATCAATTAGCAAAGATTTTGAATTTACCTTTGGAAAAAGTCAAAGTCGTTTTAGTCCCCAATGGCGGGGCATTTGGAGGCAAAGAGGATTTATCAGTACAAGGACATGCGTCGCTTTTTGCATATCTATTAAAAAGGCCGGTAAAAATCACCTTAACCAGGGACGAATCCGTTCGCATGCACCCAAAGAGACATCCACTGTGGATGGATTATACTTTAGGTTGTTCGAAAGAAGGTAAATTAACAGCATTAAAAGCCAATATTATCGGCGATACTGGCGCCTATGCCTCAGTAGGGATGAAGGTCTTAGAACGAGCAGCAGGCCATGCTTCGGGCGGGTACCACGTTCCGGTTGTAGATGTGGAAAGCCGAGCAGTGTACACGAATAATATCCCCAATGGCGCCATGCGCGGATTTGGGGTGAATCAGGTGACATTTGCTATGGAGAGTTGTATAGATGAACTTTGCGAAAAAGGCGGCTTTGACCGCTGGCAATTTCGCTATGATAATGCCTTAAAAGAAGGGGATACCACTACTACGGGTCAGGTTATTAACCAGGCTGCTGGGATTAGACAAACACTGTGTGCTTTAAAGGATGCGTTTAAGAATGCTAAATATGCCGGAATTGCTTGTGCCATCAAAAATACCGGGATTGGCAATGGTATGCCCGATATAGGCAGAGCTAAAATTGTCATTGAATCGCCTTCAAAAATAGTTATTCAGCACGGCTGGACAGAGATGGGTCAGGGAGTACATACCATGGCGGTGCAAATGCTCTGCGAGGAGTTGGGCATCGATCCGGAAATGATTGAAGTTCGCGTGGATACAACAGATAACACAATTTGTGGTATGACCACTGCTTCCCGTGGGACTTCATTGATTGGACATGCAATAATGAAGGCCTGTATAAAATTGAAAGAAGATTTAGAAAACAGAAAATTGAGCGAATTGGAAGGTCGTGAATATGAGGGGGAATGGGTCTGTGATTGGACCACAAAACCTGGAGCGCAAGTGGAGGAAGTTTATACTCACTATTCTTATAGTTATGCAACTCAGGTAGTGGTATTAAATGATGCTGGTGAAATAGAAAAAGTATATGCCGCTCATGATGCCGGCAAGATTATCAATCCGAATTTATTTGAAGGACAGATCGAAGGCTCGATTCACATGGGGTTAGGGTACGCCCTTACAGAAAATTTTGAACAAATTAATGGACAACCCAAAAGCACAAGATTACGAAAATGTGGAATTCTACGGGCGAAAGAGACACCAGAGATGGAAGTCATTGGCGTGGAAGTTCCTGATCCACATGGCCCGTATGGCGCCAAAGGAGTGGGCGAAATTGGGTCCGTACCCACGGCAGCGGCCGTAGCTAATGCGCTCTATCGGTATGATGGGATTCGCAGGTATAAATTGCCAATGAAAGACGGAAGAAAGATTAAGGCCAATATTAGAACTTAGAATTGGAGGATTGACAAATGGAGGTAATAAAAAAGAAATATATTATCGATGAAAACAATCGAAAAGTTGCAGTTCAAATCGATTTGAAAACCTTCGAAAAAATTGAAGAGATTATGGAAAACTATGCACTGGTGCAATTGATGAATGAAAACGAGGGCGACGAAACTTTAGATCTGGATCAAGCAAAAGAATTCTATAAGAAACTGGAAAAAGTCGATTAAAAATAGAATATCGGAAAAGGTTTTTAGAAGAACTTGCAAAGATTCCCGCCAAAACAAGAGCACAGATTGAAAATTGAGAATGAAACTGTGGTTTTGGAAAGAGTATTACACAGGAAAGATATTTATCGATATTTCCCCTAATGTAAAGATGAATGAAGTACTGGGATTAAAATGCGTTTCATGCGGTAGAGAATTTCAACCTGATGAACTTGATTACACTTGTCCTGACTGCGGCCCACTCTTGGGAACATTAGACGTGCATTATGATTGTTCAGCAGCGGCACAGGAACTTACTCGTTCGTATTTAGCTCAAAATCATGAATGGTCCCATTGGCGCTATTTGCCAGTACTCCCCATAAAAAATAAAGACGTAATTCAGCCGCTATCAGTAGGGTGGACCCCAATTTATCGTGCCCTAAATTTAGAACAAGAATGGAACGTACAGGCCATCTGGATAAAAGACGACGGCCGCAACCCAACAGCCTCGCTTAAGGATCGAGCCAGCTCTGTCGGGGTTGTTAAAGCACTTGAAAAAGGAGCGACGACCGTTACCGCCGCCTCAACGGGAAATGCCGCTTCTTCGTGGTCGGCCTTTACTGCACTTGCCAATCTTAAGACGGTCATTTTTGTGCCTCATGATGCGCCCCGGGCTAAAATGGCGCAACTGTTACTTTATGGCGCCACCGTTATTCAGGTTCAAGGTACTTACGATGAAGCTTTCGAACTTTGCTGTCAGAGTGCTGAGAAATGGGGATGGTACAACCGCAGCACAGCTATCAATCCATATTTGGGAGAAGGGAAAAAAACCGCTGCACTTGAAATTTGTGAGCAGTTGCATTGGGAAGTTCCCGATTATGTTTTCGTTTCTGTGGGGGACGGCTGCATTTTACAAGGGATGTGGAAAGGATTCAAGGATTTTTACGAACTGAAGTTAATTGATCGATTACCCAAAATGATTGGAGTTCAGGCTGAGGGCTGTGCCCCATTGGTAACAGCTTGGGAAACGGGTGCCAAGCTATCACAACCGATACAACCAAAAACCATTGCAGATAGTATTTCGGTAGGGATTCCTAGAGATCAAGTCAAAGCCTTACGAGCTGTGCGAGAGTCTGAAGGACAATTTGTGGCTGTTTCCGATGAGGAGATTTTATCGGCTATCTCAATCCTTGCAAAAAAGGTTGGTGTCTTAGCAGAACCTGCCGGGGCCACGGGCTTGGCTGGGCTAAAGAAGCTCATTGAGCAAGATGTCTGCGGCTCGCAGGATCGAGTCGCAGTCATGGTTACAGGCCATGGGCTTAAGGATATCGAAGGGATGATGAAGGCGGTTAATCAGAAGCCTATGGAGGTGGAGAATTCCCTTGATGATGTGGAGGAAAAATTAGAGGAAATCGAAGAGCGTAAAGCGTAAAAAAAATATAATAGATAAACGAGTTTCTTAATAAATGATTAATTTAGAAATAAACGAAAAACAGCTACAACGAGCCATCAAAAGAGCACGCGAGCGGAACATCATTATCCCTACGTTTGAGGAAATGATTCACCCTGAACGGCTGCCAGAAGACATAGAGAGCAGACTAAAAGAGGTTGGACTCTGGGAAGTCAACCCTTTAAACCTGTTTCGAGTGACCTGGAAAAATGAACCCAAACCAGAGGGGGGTCTTTACAATGGCGTGAATGTACTTGAAATCCCTTCCACATTAAGCGGAGTAAACGCACGCATTTTAGGGTTAGTTGGAAAATGGTTTCCAACGGGCGCGCATAAAGTCGGTGCTACGTTTGGTTGTCTTGTACCACGATTAGTAACCGGGCAATTTGATCCCACTTACCATAAAGCGGTCTGGCCCTCTACTGGTAATTTCTGTCGCGGAGGCGCCTACAATTCCGCTCTTTTAGGATGTGAATCCATAGCCATTCTACCAGAAGAGATGAGCCGGGAGCGGTTCGATTGGCTTAAGACCGTAGCAGGCGAGGTAATTGCCACTCCTGGCTGTGAGTCTAATGTAAAAGAAATTTTTGATAAATGCTGGGAACTTCGTCACACCCGTAAAGAAGCGGTCATCTTTAATCAATTTGAAGAGTTTGGTAATTATCTCTGGCATTTTCATGTCACGGGCCAGGCGATGGAAGAAGTATTGAAAGATACTCTAACAGACCGGGATCGCTTTGCCGGTATTGTGAGTTCTACTGGTTCTGCGGGCACGATTGCCTGTGGCGATTATCTTAAGGAAAAATATCCACACAGCAAAATTGCCGCTGCAGAAGCCTTGCAATGTCCAACATTGTTATTAAGTGGATTTGGTGGCCATCGCATTGAGGGGATTGGGGATAAACATGTACCCTGGATTCACAATGTGCGCAATACCGACATGGTCATCGCAGTCGATGATAATTTCTGTATGAATCTAATTCGGCTATTTAATGAACCAGTTGGGCACGACTATTTAGCGAGCATTGACCTATCGGATACAGAGCTGCAAAATCTTTCGCTAATAGGGATTTCTGGCATCAGCAACCTCATAGCCGCAATTAAATTTGCTAAATACTATGAATTAACGGAACGAGATACGATTTTCATAGTGTTCACCGATTCCATGGAATTGTATGAAAGTCGCTTAGGAGAGCTAAAAGAAGAGTTTGGGGAATATACTCGGGAAAATGCTATCCGAGACTACCACCAGTATTTAATGGGAGTCACCACCGATTATTTATTGGAATTATCTTATACTGAGAGAAAACGTGTACACAATCTAAAATATTTTACCTGGATAGAACAGCAGGGGCGAGAGGTGGAAGAATTAGATGCTCAATGGTACGAATATCCAGATTATTGGTCATCAATTCAAGATCAGGTAAATGAAATTGACGAATTGATTCAGGAATTCAATGCACGAACGGGTTTAGTGAATGCATGAAATTTTGAAAAAATCTAAATCATTAGAATCAGAATTGGTTCAATTTTTACGCGAGATTGTTGCCATTCCTGCCGGTAGTGGAAAAGAGGCCAAGGTGATTACGCGTATTAAGCAAGAAATGGAAAAAATTGGTTACAATGAAATTCGGGTCGATGGTTTGGGCAACCTGATGGGCCGTCTCGGCAATGGTCCGCGCGTTCTGGTAATTGATGCACATTGCGACGTTGTGGATATTGGCAATCTCGATAATTGGGACGTTGATCCCACAGGAGGAGAAATTAAGGATGGCAAATTATACGGTCGCGGCTCTTGTGACCAAAAGGGTGGTTTGGCCAGCGCTGTCTATGCTGGAAAAATTTTGAAAGAAATCGGGATTCCGGATGACATCACCCTTTGGGTAGTGGCTTCGATTATGGAGGAAGATTGTGAAGGTTTAGCCTGGAAATATATTATTGAAGAGGAGAAGTTAAGACCAGAGGCGGTGATGATCACAGAGCCAACCAATCTAAATATCTATCGAGGTCATCGTGGACGTTTGGAAATCAAGGTCAAAACAGATGGGATATCTTGTCACGGTTCAGCACCTGAGCGGGGGGTAAATGCTATTTACAAGATGGCCCCTATCATTCGAGAGGTCGAAGAACTTCACACTCGCTTAAAAGATGATGCTTTTTTGGGCAAAGGCAGTATCACGGTCACCGATGTGCGTTCAACCGCTCCTTCTCTTTGTGCAGTAGCCGATTCCTGTACCATTCACCTGGACCGGCGGCTGACGGCAGGGGAGACCATTCAAACTAGTTTGGAAGAGATTCAATCTCTGCCCTCTTTTAAAGCAGCCGATGCTAAGGTTTGGGTGCCAGAATATCGAGTGCCAAGTTATACTGGGAAAAACTATGGCATGCAATCATATTTTCCGACCTGGGTTCTGGAAGAAAAGCATCCGGTGTTGCACACAGCAACGCAGAGTTATAGGAATCTTTTTGATGCACAGCCCAAATTAGACAAATGGACATTTTCAACCAATGGCGTTGGCATCATGGGCATGTACGGCATCCCAACTCTGGGGTTTGGGCCGGGCAATGAAATTTATGCTCATGCGCCAAATGAGCATGTACCTGTGGAGCATCTCGTCAAAGCGGTGGCATTTTATGTTGAGTTCGTCCGGAGTTTTTAGTTTTAAACTTGGTGCAATTTTATTAGATTTTTTGTGACTATTCAGGCTGTCATTCTGCAAGAATTTTTTTTGAATTAACGTCCGAACGAACCTTGTTTACTTAGTGCTAAGATTTACAAAGATTCCTACGGAATGATAGGGCAGCCTGAATAGTTACAAATTATCAGTAAATAAATCGGCTCAGTCGAGGGTCTCACGTGTTCATCCGATGACTTGCAGTTGTCGGAAGAATGACAATTCTGGGAGACACTCACTTATTTTAATAAAGAGAAGTCTTGACATACAAAAAAAGTTTTTGTATATTGACGCCTTAACTTTGAATGTAGAGAAAATGTGAGATTAGTTCGAGGCGTCATCCGAAAAGCTGAAGCGACACTCAGTTTTTGATTAATTTTGAAAAAGTACAACATTTAGGAGTGGAGGAAAAATATGGATTTGAATCTGCAAGAAGAGACCACCTTTCCAACTTGCCTGCCTGATGCGAATTCCTCTTCAATCAATGAAAGGCTATTCAGGGATGAAAGCTCGATCACTAAAGCGGTCATTATTGCAGCGGGAAATGGAAGTCGGTTGCAGGGGTATCAAAATGGCAAACCAAAACCGCTAGTGAAAGTGGGCGGGGTGCCACTACTTAAACGTGTCATACTTTCTGCAAAAAGAATCGGCGTTACAGAATTTGTGATTGTGTTAGGTTATCAGGCCGCCCGAATTCGAAAGACCATAAAAGCGCAGAAGTTAGGAGTTAAAATAACGTGGGTGCGGAATCTAGAGTGGCGCAAACCCAATGGTATTTCAGTATTGAAAGCAGAAAAATTTGTTGATGATAAATTCTTCCTTTTTATGTCGGACCACGTTTTTGACCAAAATATTCTGCAACGGTTAAAAAATGTTAATCTGAGAAAAGGGTGTGGCCTGCTATGCGTGGACTATCGATTAAATCAAATTCCAAATCTCGATGACGCTACCAAAGTCAGAACCGAGAACAACCGACTAGTTGATTTGGGCAAAAGTCTGACAGATTTTAATGCCATCGATGTGGGTATCTTTGTCTGTACCCCTCAGCTATTTGATGCATTACGACAAAGTCAAATCAAGGGTGATTATTCTTTGTCGGGCGGCATTCGAGTCTTATCGCAAGAAGGCAGGATGTGCACCTTCGACATTGGAGACCACTTCTGGCTGGATGTAGATACGAAACCCGATGTAAAACACGCAGAGCGGATCTTACTGGAATCTACCCGCTCAGATTCAGATGGCATGGTTGCTAAAGCCATTAATAGAAGAATCTCCAATAAGATTACCAAGTGGTTAATCAAAACTCCAATAACACCAAATCAAATTTCGATATTTAATCTATTCTTAACGGCTTTTATCGGATGGCTGGTTTCTTTTGGTAAACCACTTAACACCATAATAGGTGGAATCTTGTTTCAATTTGCCTCTATTCTTGACGGCTGTGATGGCGAAGTAGCTCAAATTAAACTAAAGGATTCAAAGTTAGGAGCATTTGTAGATACCCTCACGGATCATTTGTCATATTTTTTCTTTATCATAGGTGTGACGGTCGGGGCGTATAGAAATATCCACGATCCCATGGTTTTTTACATAACTGGAGCCAGTTTAGTTTACTTGATTGTGGCCTTGAAGATTGGACTCCTTTATCTCACAAAGGAAGGCTCCGGCAGTCTTCGCGATTTAGACCAAGATATAGCGGGCTTGAATCACTCCAAGCAAGATGTTTCTTATTTGAAGTTTTTTGGCTTTGTTCACCACCTCGGTCGAAGAGATTTATTTTCTTTCGGTGGATTTCTTATCATGCTTTCAGGAAACATCACTCTATTTTACTGGGGTTTGATGGGGGCGGTAAATTTGATGAGCACTGGCATTTCATTTTCAGCCGCAGCCTTACTGTCACAACGTCACAATTTGAACCTATTCAGTCCCCTAAAGAGAGTAGTTTCACAAATCACCAATTTATTCGGTAACCCAGAAATCGAATTAAAAGCAGAGAAGGAAGTCTCTGAATAAAGAAAGGATTGGAATTTAGATATAGTGTTAGTAGACACTTCGCCGACATTCTCATTTGAGAAACTCATCAAGCGATGGAAAGACAGGTTGACGCCAGTCGGGCCTTCGGCGGCTTCGGTTCCTTTCATGGAATATGTCAAGTATTTTTACTTTACCAATTTTACTCCCAAATTTCCTCAGATAATCCAAGTTCAGACGCAATACGGCTGCAATGCGCGTTGTGTGTTCTGTCCTATGGGAAGAGAAGAAAATCAGATAATCGGCAGAATGGATGATGCCACTTTCGAACGAATCGTAGATCAGGCTATTACAAATAACGTTAAGGTTTTAAGTCCCTATCTCCAAAATGATCCTCTGGTGGACAGAAAGATTCATGAAAGGGTTGCCGTGATTAGAGAACGTCGGGGTATGAAACCCTGGCCGAAAACCAAACTGATTACCAATGGTGCGTTACTGACAGAAGAAAAGGCTTATAATTTAATTAAGGCCGGCTTGGAATATGTTGTGTTTAGTGTCCATGGGTCAGATAAAACGACTTATGATGCTATTATGCAGGGGCCAAAATTCGAAACGACCATTTCGAATATCGAACGCTTTGTGCAGATAAAAGAGGATTTGGGAGCGAAAAATCCACATATAGAAGTTTGGGCAGTCAGAACCAAAGAGGTTGAGGCTCAATTGCAGGAAACCCGTGAATTCTGGCAATCGAGAAAGATCAAATTTAAGGCCAGACAATTAGATAATCGCGCCAATCCTGATATTGTCGATAGCTCCGATATGGCCCCGGCGGACCTTGAATGGAAATATGCTTATTATTGCACCATCCCATTTTGGCGGGCCTGGATTCTATGGAACGGAGACATGGTACTTTGCTGTGTTGACTGGGAGCGTACTACTGTTTTTGGTAATATCCATGAGCAATCCATAAAGGAGATTTGGAACTCCGAGAATTACAAACGGTATCGTTGGCGTATGACAAATCGTGACCTAAGCGGCACCTTGTGCGAAAATTGTCAAGGGACCTAATTTGTTATTTGCGATTCCTCCCCCAAAGCTAATTCTACTTATTAATAGGCATTCCTTCTTCTTAAACTTTTATTCGTTTTAATGACTTATATCATTTTTATTTTGACTGAGAGCCAAGCCATTTGTGTGCTAAAGAAGTGTTGGCTTTGGAACTCTATACTGCATTGGTGCGTAGCATAGTATGTTTTGATCTTACACTTAGATTTAGTTTCTTACTATCCAGGAACAATATTAATGTGTTAAATGTTCTTCTATGTGAGATTCGATTCATTAACCAAACAACTGTTGACTTTGTCTGTAATTATTAGATTTTGGAGCCACAAATTTTGTACAAATTTAGCCTAACAAATCGGTCGTGTCATTTTAGAAAATATTTTTTTGCACTATACTTTGTTTCGATTTCTCAAGTTGTATTAAGTTTAACTCCTTGCCATGCGAATGAAAAGGATGGCTTGTCCGCGAATCAAACCATTCGATACCATTACAATTTACTAGCGCGTTTAGTTAATAATAGTACAAATCTTGAAGAGAGTGCCTTAGAACAACAAATTCTCCAATTGGTTGAAGAACTGTTTGACGTACCAAGACTCTCGGGTATGGCTTTGAGCAATCAATGGGCTAAGCTTAACACATACGAACAAAACAGATTTGTTGAAGCGCTGAGAATTTCCCTTCAGCAAAATGTTCTTAAACAAATAGAGAAATACAGCAGTCAAGGTCTGCCATCAATAAGACTCATTTCGGAAGAGATCAAAGACAATTTCGCTAATCTTGATTATGCTGTATCAGGAGACAAAGGTACAAAGAATTTTACTGTTTTCATGTTGCGGTCATCCGACGGAAAGTGGAAGATCAGTAACATGATTTTGGACAAGAAAAGTCTCATTCGTGAATATTATGGCCTTTGTGAAAGATTGCGCAAGAAGTATTCCATGGCTTATTTGGAGGCAGAACTTACCGGAAGAGGGTATGTGGTACTGGAAGACTTTGAGGCAAACGAGGTGGGAAAACTGCCTAAAGATTGGAGTTGGAGAAAAAAAGATGACAACAAACGCAAGCCTTATATAGTGAAAGAGGAGGACGGCAATAAATATTTAGCAGCAGACGACAATGGTGAATCGGTAATTTTAGGCAAAGACATAAAATGGAATTTAAAAAAGTATCCTTACATTTCTTTCAAATGGCGGGCGAGAAGTCTTCCTGAAGGTGGGGACGAACGATTCGGCAAGACCGTCGATAGTGCAGCAGGTATCTACATTGTGTATAGAAAAAAGTTGGGGCTTATCCCAGAGTCGGTTAAGTATGTTTGGAGTACGACGCTACCTGTGGGCTCTACTATGCGACGGAGTGGAACCGGTAAACCTTGGATGATAGTTGCCGAAAGCGGCGAAGAACATTCAGGCGAGTGGCGTACATTTGTATTTGATATATATGAAGCCTACAAGAAAACTTTTCGGCATAACCCGCCAGCCACACCCATTGCCATCGCTATTCTTTCGGATGCCAATTCCACACATTCTAAAGCTTACGCGGATTACGATGATATCAGGGCCTTGCAGAAAGCTGATGCAGATTCTGGCATAAAAGAATTTTTAAGGGCTGAATAGAGAAAGGATGATGTTGAATGGCAAATCGTATGTTTGCTCTGACCTTAATATTTGTTAATTTTTCGTTTCTAAATATTTTTGGTCAAGATAGTAAAAAGTTAGTTCTGACTTTGCAGGAATGTGAGGACCTGGCTTTTAAGAATAATTTACTAATTCAGAGCGCCAAACTAAGTTTAAAAGCCTCTGAAGCGAAATTGACTCAGGCATCGCATGCAAAAATACTCCCTAAGTTTGAAGTAAAAAATGTTTGGGGGCCCATTCCGCGCGCTCGTGGCACCATTGATCCAGTCACCGGATTTGTGACCTCGCCCGATACAGCAACCAACTTACTTAGAGATTTAAGGTATTTTACCCAACTTGATTTGGACTTGATTCAGCCGATTTACACATTTGGCAAATTAAGTGGATTGTCCAATGCCGCATACTTTGGTGTGCAAGCCGACCAAGCCAAAGTAGAGACGGAGCAGGAGAGCGTGCGCTTCCGCGTTAGGCAATTGTATTGGGCCCTGGTTTTGGCAAAAGAGCTCTTAGGAGTGGTGCAAGATGCGGATAACGAGTTGAAAAAGGCAGAAGACAAAGTGCAAGAAAAGTTAGACGAAGGTTCCGAAGAAGTAACGCAAATCGATTTGTTCAAACTTCAAATATTTAGGTATGATATTAAGAAGAGAAATCGGGAAGTTTTGGACAACATCAAATTGACGAAATCGGCTTTAAAATCAACACTTGGTCTGAATGAAGAGGTAGATATTGAGCTTGCTACTGAGTATCTTGATCCCTTAGAAGTCGAATTGGATAGCCTGCCTGTGTATATTGAAATGGCCATTAGAAATCGAGCTGAACTTGCTCAGCTTAAGGCGGGTGTGAATGCCAGAAGAGCCTTAATAAAGGTGTCCAAAAGTGCCTACTATCCACAATTCTTTTTTGGAGGTCAGATTAGATACAATTTCGCCAAAGACCGGTTTGACCCGAAAAATCCGTTTCTAAATAATCCTACAAACTACTTTCGTCCAGGATTTCTCATTGGAATGAATCTAAATTTGAATTTTCTTCAAACTCGGGACAAAGTCAGAGTAGCTCAGGCGGAATATCTCCACTTAGCTCAGAAAGAAAAATTGCTGATAGATGGAATCAAATTAGACGTTCAAAAAGCCTATTTAGCAGTGAAGCGGGCCGAGAAAAATATGCGCGAAAGTCGTAAAGCCCTCAAAGCCAGTGACAATTGGCTGCGTTCGGAGACCATGACGTTCGATATCGGAGTGGGTGAAGTAAAAGACTTGATCGATGCATTTAAAGCCAATGGGGCCATGCAGGCAGCACATTTACAGAATATTTTTGAATATAATGTAGCAGCAGCCAAATTAAGTAAAGCTGTTGGGCGGAGCCTTTACGCTATCAAATCAAAATAAGCTAGAACTAAGCAAGGAGAATGAGAACAAATGATCCCTAAACTAACTGCTTCAATCTTGGTTCTGTGTTTCTCTTTTACTGCTTTTCATAATGCGCACAGCGGTTCCTCTTCGGACTTTGACAAATCCCCAGTTGAAGTTCTAAAAGCACGCAACCAGGCGGTTGAAGAGATTTTGAAGACCGCCGATGACAACGTTAGCCCAGAAACCAAAGAAAAACTCAAAGAGCTAATCAATGGCATTATGGATTTTAACGAGCTTTCCCGCCTGTCTTTAGGTAAGTACTGGGACCGGAGAACCGCGCAAGAAAAAAAAGATTTTGTGAATACTTTCTCTCAGCTCATTAGGAATTCATCGGTGAAAAAACTAGAAATCTACAAAGCTGACCGATTGGTTTATGAAGAACCCGAGATCAGCGGCACAAAAGCGAAAGTTACGACCATCGCTTACAAAAAGAGAAAGCAAGTGGAGATCGTTTACAAAATGCATAAGGTTGGGGATCAATGGCTGGTATATGATATGGAGATCGATGGAGTCAGTACGGCCAGGAATTATCGAGATTCTTTCTATAAACAAATTGCCAAAAGTTCCTATGAAGAGATGTATGCTAAATTGGTTAAGAGATTAAAGGAGCAAGAACAAGAAAAATAATCCTTACAGCAGTTTGTCAAGATTAGTTTGCCACCAAGGACATGATACTTTGGTGGCTTTTTTGTTGCATTTAAACGGATTAATTTTATATTTAGTTTTAGCTAGTGTTTGAACGAAAACTCGATTCTTAATGTCATTCCGGCAATCTTTTGAGCCGGAATCTCATCATTTCAGGCAGGACATTTCCGCTTAAAGCATGCGGGAATGACAGGAAAAGACTGTTTTCGCTCAAACATTAGCTAGCGTGGCGGAGCCCGAATTGCAAAATGAAAAATGAGTAAACTGCAAAAAGGTGAATAATCCAAAAGCTAACCTTCTTGATGATGGGAAAGAGTCTGGATTATTAAAGAGTTATATACGGTATTGAAACGGCTATTTTGACAGAAATCGAGAGAAGGTCAGCTTTTTGCAGGCTACCCAAATAGGTTGGGACAAAATTTTTTGCAAAATAAACGAAGATGTAAGACTCGGCAGACTAGCACTCTTTACGGGGTTTGATTTGAAAAATCACCAAGAAACAGACGAGCGTGAAAGAATCCGAAATATGCTGGCCTATGAACAGGAACTTTGGAACAAGGGTTTCAAATATATCGCCGGATTGGATGAATCTGGGCGAGGCCCTTTGGCGGGTCCTGTGGTAGCCGCCGCGGTGATTTTTCCAAAAGATATATTTGTTCCACGGATTGACGATTCTAAAAAATTGTCTTCGGTAGTACGGGAGTCCCTATATGACATCATAGTTGAACAAGCCCTTGATTATGGGCTTGGATTAGCTGAAGTTGCAGAAATTGATCGGATCAATATTTATCAGGCGACTTTTTTGGCCATGGAGCGGGCTTTAGATAAATTAAGTATTAGACCCGAACATTTGCTCGTGGATGGACGAGCCTTTCCGAACGACAATATCCCTTACACTACCATAGTAAAGGGGGATAGTAAATGTTATTCTATCGCTGCTGCTTCTATTTTAGCAAAGGTGATACGAGATAGATTAATGCGAGAATATGATGCGAAATATCCCGAGTACGGGTTTGCTCGCCATAAAGGTTACCCCACGCCTGGTCATCTCGATGCTTTGGAAAAATTTGGCGCCTGTCCTATTCATCGACAATCATTCCACCCTAAACGATTTCTCGAGGCTTTAATTCCCTCTTCCAACCATGCAGAATAAATCCAATAAAAATATTGGAAAGTTCGGAGAGGAGATGGCGGCGCAATATCTTGAGAATAAGGCTTATCAAATACTCGAACGAAACTATCGCTGGGCCAGGGGTGAGATTGATATTGTGGCCAAGAAGGATGATATGTTGATTTTTGTTGAAGTAAAAACGGCTCAGCAAAATACTTTTGGGCCTCCAGAAACCTGGGTCGACCGACGCAAACAGCAGCAGATCGGTCATGTCGCTGAGCACTATTTACAAGAAAATGAAATTGAAGACATGGACTGTCGATTTGACGTAGTGGCCGTAACTTTTCAAGGGAAGGCTTGGGAAATTAAGCATATTGAAAACGCGTTTTGGCTATGACAGCCCTCCATTGATTTGAATGCAATTTAGTGGAACCGTTTCGTATTTGTTTGCCCGGTTATTATTTTTTATGGACGTGAAAATCGGCTTTAGTTACCTCAGAGAAATAGCCAAATGGGCTTTAGTCCTTTGGCTATTCATGCCATTAAGACATGCTCTTGAAGCTCCTGTTGAGTTCGTGAGAGTGGCCGTGGGCATTGCTTTATTTGTGATATTCGCGGGTAAACTGCTTTACGATGTCGTATTTTTTCCACGCCAACATCAAGCAGAAAGCAGTACGGGCAAAGACCTGCTTTCGATGATTGGAATTGTGGCTGGTATCACATTATTGGTTTTTGTGCTGGTCTTTTTTATTGTAATTTATGTGGTCAATTATATGAATGCGAATTTTAACGCTCCCTAAATATCTTAGCCAAGCCAAGTAGGTCAGATATG
>JBHIAW010000056.1:0-15606 GCA_046758765.1 bacterium | reverse complement strand
AAACGCTAGCTTTGTAACGCAACACGTCCTCGTTTGCGATGCCACCCACCAAGGCGGCAAAGTCGGCTGATGGTCAGCAGCTCAATCGAGACGAGTTGAGTTACACTGCGAAATCGCGCTTTCAGGTAACGGTAGTAACGTTTCCGATATTTAAAGCAATCCCGATATCTACCTGTCGGGATTGTGAGGGCTTTTAAGGACAGCCGCAATTGTGATGCTGGAAGCATCTTTTCGGCATAAGGAACAACAGCTCGCTGAAGCACAGTCTTTGCCTGCTGCAAAAAAGATTCTTCCGGGATGACAGAGGGGAGAGAGCTGTTCTTGCTGAAAGAATGAGTCTGCGCCATGCGTTGCTTGCAATGATAATTAGGGAAGGAGGTTGCTTGATGGAAGATGCCTTAATTGTAAATAGATTTCAATTTGCTTTCACGGTTATGTACCATTATCTTTTTCCACAGTTGACCATGGGGTTGGGATTGCTCATTGTGATTCTGAAAGGATTAGCTCTTTGGAAGAAGCACGAACGATTCAATAGCAGTGCACGGTTTTGGGCAAAAATTTTCGCCGTGAACTTTGCCATGGGTGTGGTTACTGGCATCCCTTTGGAATTTCAATTTGGCACCAATTGGGCACAGTTCTCGGTCTTTGCCGGGGGCGTCATCGGTCAAACTTTAGCCATGGAAGGTGTTTTTGCATTTTTTCTTGAGTCCAGTTTCTTGGGATTGTTTCTATTTGGTGAAAAGAAATTGGGACAGGTCGGTCATTTTTTTGCTGCGTTTATGGTTTTTCTTGGCTCCTGGATTTCGGGCTATCTGATTATCGCAACTAATGCCTGGATGCAACATCCGGTTGCTTATGAAATAGCCGCAGACGGTACAGTGCAGCTTGCAAGTTATTGGGGATTGCTGCGTAATCCGTGGGTCGGTTGGCAGTATACACACAACATGCTTGGTGCGGTGGTTACAGCAGCGTTCGTTATGTCTGCCGTGGGTGCCTATTACCTTCTGGCCAATCGTGATGTGGAATTTGGGAAAGTTTTTTTACGACTCGGTGTGACTGCAGGATTAATCTCATCTTTACTGGCTGCGTTTCCCACGGGCGATGAGCAAGGAAAGAATGTAGCCAAACATCAACCTGCCACGATGGCTGCGATGGAAGGTTTGTTTCAAACCAAAGAAGGCGCGGAGCTCATTCTCATAGGCCAGCCGGATATGGACAAATTGAGAATCGACAACTCAATTCACATTCCAAGATTATTAAGTTTCTTAACCTATTACAGATGGAAAGCGGAAGTGAAAGGATTAGATGCCTTTCCGCGGGAAAACTGGCCGGATAACATTCCGCTGCTCTATTACAGCTATCATATCATGGTTGGTTTGGGCACCATTTTCATTGCCGTTATGGCTGCGGCCAGCTTTCTTCTGTGGAAGCAAAAACTGTTTACATCGCGCTGGCTTCTTTGGATTCTAATGCTGAGTTTCCCATTCCCATATATTGCCAACAGTGGGGGCTGGATGACCGCAGAGTTGGGCCGTCAGCCGTGGTTGGTCTATGGACTACTCCGCACAGCCGAAGGCATTTCACCCACTGTCTCAGGCGGCAACAGCCTTTTCACCTTGCTGGGATTTATGGGAATGTACATGGTGTTAGGGCTCCTTTTTCTCTTTTTGGTGTTAAGGGAAGTGTTCCATGGGCCGGAAAATAAGATTGGGGATCGATGATTGTTAATTGACTCATTCGGTTAGTTTATTGGTATAAAGAAGGACAGAATTACGGATTATCAGAAATTATCGGATTTGCATATTTTATTCCTCCGATAATTTCTGCAAATCCGATTTTCTGATCTCATAATAAATCAACTAAGATCCACATCAGCTAAGAAAAGGAGGAAACATTGGAGACCTTCTGGTTTATCGCTTTAGCTTTTATGCTAATCATGTATGTTATCCTGGATGGTTTTGATTTAGGCGCTGGAATCATTCACCTACTGGTAGGTAAGAACGACGGCGAGCGTCGGACCATCTTGAATGCCATAGGACCGGTGTGGGACGGTAACGAGGTTTGGCTGATTGCTGCGGGCGGCGTCTTGTATTTTGCATTTCCAAAGCTGTACGCCTCCATTTTTAGCGGTTTTTACTTGCCTTTAATGATGGTGCTCTGGCTGTTGATGCTTCGTGGCTTGGGTATTGAATTCCGAGGGCATATTGAACAGCCCATGTGGAAGTCGTTTTGGGATGTGGTGTTTTCAAGTGCAAGCATACTAATAACTATTTTCTTTGGAGCTGTGCTTGGGAATGTTGTACGTGGTGTGCCGCTTAATGCAGAAGGCTATTTCTTTGAGCCACTTTGGACAACCTTCACTGTGGTACCCGAAGCTGGAATCCTTGATTGGTTCACCGTGCTCATGGGCTTGGTGGCATTTTTTACGTTAACGGCACACGGCGCAAATTATGTGGCCATGAAATCAGAACGCGACCTACAGATCCGTTCTCGAACTGCCTCCCGAATCGCCTGCTGGTTTGTCCTACTCACCTCTATTCTGGCATTGTTTGCAGCGTCAACAATTCGGCCTTCAATTTGGGGTAATTATCTAAAACATCCGTGGGGTTTGGCCTTCCCCGTGCTCGGATTAGTTAGCTTAGTCGGTATGTTTTACTACCGCATCGTGAACCATGACACTAAGGCATTTATGTCATCAAGCGCCTTTATCTTAGGGATGGGAGCCAGCACTGCATTTGCCTTATATCCTGACGTTCTCCTGGCTTCAACAAATCCCGAATTTAATCTGACTGTTTACAACACGGCCGCTGGTGAGTACGGCCTGGGCGTTGCAGTTGTCTGGTGGAGCATTGGAATGGTTTTGGCTGCTGCCTATTTCACCTATTTATTTTACTCAATCAGAGGGAAAATAAGATTGTAATCCAACTCGAACTCACATATCAATTAATCTTTAAAAATGAGGAGGATTTGAGTGCAACAGAAACAGCGCGTCATATTTGTTTGCACCCACAACTCAGCACGGAGTCAAATGGCTGAAGGACTTTTGCGCACCCTGGCCGGTGAGCGCTATGAAGTCTACAGCGCCGGCATGGAATCGACACAGGTGCATCCCATGGCAATAAAAGCCATGGCCGAAAAGGAAATCGATATTTCACACCACACCTCGGATCACATTGATGAATATATGGACATGGATTTCGATTTCGTCATTACGGTGTGTGATAATGCGAAAGAAACTTGCCCCTATTTTCCCACAAATAAGACGCAGTCGCACTGGAGCCTCGAAGACCCGGCCGCGGCCACAGGAACGGAAGAGCAACGGCTGCAAAAATTCAGGGAAATTCGCGATGAAATCGAGTTGAGAATTAGCAAGCAGTTCAATCTTTGATGGTAAGATACATCTATTGGTTGGTTCAAAAAGCTTCGATTGAGCTGCATGCCGGTAACGAAGTTCCTTCTTGTCGGCAGCATCGCAAATGGGGAGGTGTTGCGTTACAAAGCTAACGTTTCTTAGAAGGCGGTCTTTGCTGAAGCAATCTCAAGCCTAGGTAATAGGGAGATTGCTTCGCTGAGAAGCGCTCGCAATGACAGCAAGTTTTGTGTTTTCGTTCAGACACTATCTAACAACTGAGGCAGGACAGCGATACTATTACGCGTCTTAGGAATGACAGCTAAATTCGATTAATCTTACCTATCAGTATACCACCAAGTTAAAGCCGGCTTCCTCTTTCAATTTCGCTACATGGGCCTGATAGGCTTCCTTTTCCTTTTTTTGCTTGATTTGTGCTTCCAATTGTGGGCGAACCTCTTGCAGCGGTCGGGTTTCTTTTTTGCGCTCAATTACTTTGAGAATGTGGTAGCCAAACCGGGTTTCGACGATATCACTAAGCTCGCCAACCGGCACAGAAAAGGCAGCTTCATCGAATGGTTTGACCATGCGTCCCCGACCAAAGTTTTCGTATAATCCGCCGTTATTTTTTGAACCTGGGTCTTCAGAATATTTTTTTGCCAGTTCGGCAAAATCCTCCCCTTTTCTAGCGCGGGTCAGAATTTCTTCCATTTTTTTGCGAATTTCCTGCTTATCGGAATTGCTCTTTCCCTGAGTACTTAACAAAATATGACGCACAGTAGCGGTTTTGTCTGTCTGATAAGCTTTTTGAATCTCTTCATCCGTAACCTGCGTCTTACCGGCGAAAACTTCGTCTAAATAGAGTTGAATGGTTAAACCGCTCTCGATTTCACCTTTGACATATTCTACACTTATGCCATTATTTTTCAAATATTCCAGAAAATTTGCCTCACTGCCAGCATGCAAATATTGGATATTTAAAACGCTATCCACTGCTGTCTGAGATGGACTCGTATTGCTCTGTTTTGCCGCATGTAACAACAACTTTTTCTCGGCCAATTCTTGTGCATTTTGCGCTATTGCGGCGTTTAAGTGACCAGCATCCAAGTTATTCAACTGACTGGCACGATTGCCAAAATTGGATTGAATGGTTTGAATAACTTCACCCGTTGTAATTTTGAACTGTTTGGTGGTAATCAAAACGTTATTTTTATCAGGATCGAGATAAGATAATTTGCTAGAAAGCTCTTTTGCCAATTGATAGGCTGGTGTGCCTTCTTCTAGTTTAACGCTGTCACCCTCTTTTGCACATGCAAAAATAATTAAAGCTAACAAAATGGATAAAACCAAAAACTTTTTCATGATGTTCTCCTTGAAAATTAAACACGTATATTCGTTACAAAGATACGAAAAAAATGATTGAATTCAAAATTCTTTGTATAGACAGATTCAATTTTCTTGTTGCATTGAAATGAAAATTCTAGAACACCGAGATTTAATAATCCGTGTTTGGCATAATATGATTACGAAATTTGTTCATACTATAAGAAATTTTGGATTGTTGGAGATTAATTTGCGTTTGAACGAAAACACAATACTTACTGTCATTGCGAGCGTTTCTCAGCGAAGCAATCTCCTTAATTAGGTAGGCATGAGATTGCTTCGGCAAAAAACGCCTCGCAATGACGGCTATGATTTATAGTTTTCGTTCAAACACTAATTAATTAGTGGAAAGAATTTTACTTGCTTTTTAATCAACCACTATTTATATTTTGTATGATTGCGACTATTCAGCCTGTCATTCCCGAACGCTTTCATCGGGAATCCATAAGTCATGCGATCTCCATACTATTTTGAATGTCCGCAAAACTTAAAACATACAGGAATGACGACAGGCTGAATAGTTGCGTATAGTTTTAATATTTTCATTTCTCAATGATGGAGTTCTATATGATACGGCCGGAGTACTAAGAATGGAAGAAAAATGGAGAAAATTCACAGCCATTTTTCTGACCTGCGCTCTGCTTTTTCTCAGCATTTCTGCTGAATTTTCGCATCAACACAGCAGTTCACAGAATGGGCAACCGAATCTTACAAAGAGTGAAAATGAAGTATATGAAATAGAAACAAGTCAAATTCATAGCTTCATCTGTTTGGCCTGTTTGTACGGACTTACCAAATTGGCCCCAGACCTATCCTTTCAAACATTAAAGCCCAATCAAGAGTCCCTATTAACTACTTTTAGGGAATCTACTTTTTATTTTATTATCCTGCCAACGCCTTATTACCTGCGCGCCCCTCCAGTCGCTTAAGTTTGAGATTGTTCTCAACAATTCTTTATATTTGTCTGTGCGTCAAATTTTGTAGCAATTTACAATTTATTATGTGTGCGTAGGAGTGTTTAGTATGTCAATCAAAACAATTATCTATTCAATTCTAATAATACTTTTCTCTATCAATTTGCAAAATGCTGCACTTGGGCAGGAACAAACTAAAAATAATGCCAATGAAGTGCAAAAGCTCAAGGAAAAGGTTACCGAATTGGAAAAAACGATTTCCCGTTTGCAAGAACAATTAAATCTTCTGGCCACTGAAATTAAGAATGATTCAGTTGAAACCGATAAAAGTGATTTAGAAAAGGAACTGGCCAAAGAACTGGGTGTAGCCATGCCGCAGGATGATTCGCAACCCGTACCGCAACAACCCCAAACAGCTCAAGCTCCCTCCTACACAGGAAGAAGAAGCCTTTTCCAAAATATGAATCCAAACATTAGCGTCATTGGTACGATTTTGGGCAGCGGGACTTCCCTGGATTTGGAAGAGCGAAACGTTGATCTTAGTTTTGAGGAGGGGGAATTTTCTTTTCAGGCTGTGGTGGACCCTTATGCCAAGGCCGATTTTTTTATTGCCTTTGGCAAGCATAATGAATCATCTTTAGTACCTGATGCAGTCGCAGAAGAGGAAGAAGGTTTTAGTTTGGAGCCGGAAATCGAAGAGGCATTTATCACGATATTATCATTGCCTTTTTCAACCCAGCTCAAAGCCGGTAAGTTTCGAAGTAGATTTGGCAAAATAAATGAAACGCACCCCCATGCCTACAACTTCGTCAATATTCCGCTCATGTATGCCAATTTTTTTGGCTTAGAAGGATTGAATGATGAGGGTGCTTCTCTAAGCTGGCTCGTGCCCAACCGGGCATTTTTTCAGGAACTAACGATTCAAGTGACCAGTGGCCCACAGGAAAACCAAAGCTTTTCGCGAGCCGAAAATAATCGACTCTTGTATTTAGCTCATCTAAGAAACTTATTTGATTTAGATGATAATACGACTTTAGAATTGGGTATTACAGGGTTGACTGGACCAAATAATTCGGACGGGAATTCGACTCACATATTTGCCGCGGATCTAACGCTTAAGTGGAAACCGCTGCAATTTAACCGTTACAAGTCGTTTGAGTTTATGAACGAATTCTTGGTGAGCAAGCGAAATGGCATAGAAAACGATGTGACCAGTTTTGGACTGTATTCATTCATTAGATATCAACTCTCCAAACGCTGGTTCATTGGTGCCCTGTATGACTATTCGGAATTTCCCGGATTTAGCAATTTTCACCATCAAGCGGTCTCTGGGATTTTACAATTTTTTACCACAGAATTTCAAAAATTTGAAATTCAATATCGATACAATGAGGGAAACTTTTTTGCCAATTTTAGTGACTTCAAAGTTCGAGCGGTGTTTGTGATTGGTGCCCATGGCGCCCATCAGTATTAAGCGCAGGTTCGGAAAACCTATGGGGGTTAAATTCAGAGAGCATGAGTTTTGCTATTTTTCAAGCTTATGGGCTGCAAGGTATAAGGGAATAGGGGCCGATGAAATGGCGATACATCTACTTATTCCCCTATACCTTATACCTTTATAACCTATGGATAATTAGACAGATAAAATCTTCGAGTATTTCTCATGATCTGTTCAAGTTTTCCGAATCTGGGTTAAAATAAGTGTTATAGTGTTACGCAAACACAAAAACAACCAAATAATCAAACTGACTCTAAAAACGTGAGACAACATTCAAAATACAATGTGAGGTAAAAGATGAAGAAGCATGGTTTTATTTTTAGTAAGAAATGTCTTGTCTATTTCTTGGTTCTGTTAAGCTTAACTTTGGTTAGCGGCTCTATTCCGACAAGTTTCGCAAATAGTAAAATAAGAGTGGTAACTTCTCTGCCTGATTTAGCAGATATTACCAAACAGATTGGTGGAGATAAAGTAGATGTGTTTGCCATTGCTAAAGGATATCAAGACCCCCATTTTGTGGATGCTAAACCAAGCTATCTCATAAAACTACGGCGAGCAGACCTATTCGTACAGGTTGGATTGGATTTGGAAATTGGTTGGGTACCCTCTCTTTTGGAAGGTTCCAGAAATAGAAAAATCTTATGGGGAGAGGCAGGATATGTAAATGCTTCTCAAGGCCTGAGTTTCATGCAAGTACCAACAGAAGACCCGGCGAAACTGCGCGCAAAAGGGGATATTCATATCTATGGGAATCCCCATTACTGGTTGGACCCATTAAACGGCAAGGCCATTGCCCAAAATATTTTTGAAGGACTGGTTAGAATTTCCCCAGAAAATGAACCTTATTTTCGACAAAACCTGGAGACCTTCAAACAGAAAATTGATGAGGCTATGGTTCGTTGGCTGGAAAGGATGCGACCGTATCAAGGCACCGAAATTTACGCTTACCACAATAGCTGGCCTTATTTTGAAAAGCGGTTTGGTTTCAAAATCGCTGGCTTTATTGAACCCAAGCCCGGCATTTCACCTACACCCAAATATCTTGTGAAGGTGATAAATCATATGAAAAGCAAGAAGATCAAAATCATCATCATCGAACCGTACTACCCTACAAAGTCTGCTGAATTGGTGGCGAAGAACACTGGTGCGATAGTCGTTCCACTGGCGCCAGAAGTGGGCGGGCAGCCCGGCGTGGATGACTATTTCAAACTCTTTGACTACAACATTAACAAGATTATCGAGGCATTCAAAAAAGTCGGTATCGAACCCAAACATTCAAGCAATTAGGAGAAAGCTATGCTGGAGATGTTTCAATTGCCGTTTATGGTTCAGGCGCTCATTGCCTGTTTGATTATGGGATTGCTGTTATCTTATTTAGGGATCCATGTGGTGGCCAGGGGCATTGTATTTGTGGATTTAGCCTTGGGGCAAATTTCTTCACTGGGCGTTGCCTTTGCCGAATTTGTTGGCGGCCCGGTGCTTTCCATTTCCATGGCCTTTACTTTGCTGGGCGCATTTCTTCTTTCATTGATACATATCCGTGACAAACGTCTGAAACAAGAGGCGATTATTGGTATTGTGTATGCCGTTGCCTCGGCATGTACTGTACTCTTGATAGCCAAAACCCCTCATGGCGAAGCGGATATTTCCGAGGTGTTATTTGGCAATATCTTAGCCATTCGTGAAAGTGAATTGATTAGCATGGGAGTTATTTTTTTAATATTGGGTTTGCTGCATTTGGTTTTTTATCGTCAGGTTTTTGGAGTCACCGTGGCCTTTCAAGAAGGACGGCCACGTAAAGACTTACCATTTCGCTTTTGGAATTTCTTCTTTTATTTGTCTATTGGCTTGGCCATAGTTTTTGGCGTACGAGCCGGTGGCGTCATTCCGGTATTTTCCTATTTAGTCATTCCACCCGTAGCGGCCATATTATTGGCGCGTAAGGACCTCAGTGTAGCTATCTTAGCCCCTACCTTTGCTGTGCTTGCGAGTTTTTTTGGACTCTATTTTTCTTACTCCTTTGACTTCCCAGCAGGCTCATCCATCGTGGCAGTGTTCGGGATGTTATTTGCTATTTGTGGCGTTCTTAAAATTGTCATGCATAAGAGGCTGCAACCAGAAGAGGAACAGGCGGACGCTGCTGTAGGCATGGAAGTGGGGTCTTGAAGCTCTGCTTTTAAATTAACCACTTTCAATACCTTGTGCTGTTTGTGATTTTGTGCGTCTTATACTATTGTCACTCAAAACTTTGTTTTTTTGCAAAGAAATCTTATATATCGCGGAATAATAAATGGGGATTGTTCTGTTGTTGAATCGAATCGCGAAACTTAAGCGGGGTTGATTCTACTTGCGGTTTCCAGGCGTTACTCTGTTAAAGTATTATCAATCAAATCCTTTCATCGGGCTCAACAATCGAGCAATAGAACAATGGGACAATCCGTTTCTCGGTTATTGAGTCTAATCCCGGAACTTATTCGAGATTGATTCTACTCGCGGCCTCGCCGCGGTAGCAATGAGTTGAGTCAAAAAATGTCAATATTTTCACTTGACAATATTGATGACAATTTACATATTAGTATTTAGAATTTGTCAAAGGTTCAATAAGTGAGAGCAACAGTTTAGCCAAATCAAGTGATTGGTTGGAGATAGCGGACAGGCGTTTTTAGGGCATTGGGGGTGAATAAGAACGTCAGAAATAGTGACGAGGAATTCCATCAAGACCTTCCCTCGAATTCGTTGTCCATTCCCATCCAAAAGCTCCAAAGTACCCAGAGATAATCTCTACGATTTCCAAGGCTAACTTTTCACAAAACAACTTCTAACAGAAAGGGAAAACGTCATGAAAAAGCCAACATTTATTCCTAAGCAAGAACGACTACTTGCCATGCTTTTGATATTCTTTGCTGTATTTCTTGCCCGTGAAAGCTATGGTCAGAATATCCAAGTTAACAAAGCCATTTTTCTTCAAAAGGACCAGTTGACATCAGCACAAAAAAAGATAAGCTCGTCCCTTAGAGCCGTAATTAGAAAAATGGAAGCAAAAGGTATTACGCAATTTAATGCTCAACGCCTCAAACCTTCGTCATTATCCAATCCATTAGTCAAAGTGGATGATCGTGCAAACATTCAAAGTTACATCCATCTAACTGAAACCAACTTGGAACATATTGATTTACTTAAGACACATCAGGTGAGATTTGAAGTAATTAACCATAAGTGGAACATTATCCAAGCATGGGTTCCATTTAATAAGTTCCATGACATTGCCAATCTGCATTTTGTAAAATTTATGACTCCCGCTGAATACGCAGTCAGGATGACCGGCTCTGTCAATACAGAAGGAGATGCGGTATTACGAGCTGATGAAGTAAGAAATACGCTTGGTATCGACGGCACAGGAGTACGTATAGGGGTTATCTCTGATGGGGTCGACAGCCGGTCTGATGCGCAAGCCACCGACGATCTCCCCGGCACGACAGAAGTTAGTGTAAGCTTACCCGGCAGCGGCGATGAAGGCACGGCCATGTTGGAGATAGTTCACGATCTGGCACCTGGAGCACAGCTTGCCTTTTCAGGTCCTAACACTAGTTTAGAAATGGTTGCATCAATTAACTTTTTAGCTGATACAGCATTTGGCGGGAACGGGTGTGATATTATAGTTGATGATTTAGGGTTTCTTTCTCAGCCATTCTTTGAAGACGGACTGATAGCACAGGCAGTTGATGAAGTTGCATCAAAAGGGGTCACTTACCTAACGGCTGCTGGAAATCAAGCTCTAAATCATTATGAAAAAGATTATGTGGAGAGAAGTTTAGATCAGCTTAAGGTCCACGACTTTGGTGCTGCGGCTGGTGGAGCCAGTGACGTAAGTATGGGAGTAATGGTGGGGGCCAACACCTCTCTTACGGCAATCCTACAATGGAATGATCCTTTCGGCGGCTCTGGCAATGACTATGACCTGTTCATCTTTAATGAGACGTTAGATAGCGTTTTTGCTGAAAGCAAAAATGTGCAGCATGGGAACGAAAATCCAATAGAAGCAGCGGTCTTTGAAAATACGGCAGGCCAAGATGTTAGAGCTAACATAGTCATAAGTCTATTTAATGGCAGCCCTAAATTTCTGGAATTACATTTCACTGGAAGAGATTTTGATTTAGAAGAATACAATGTTCCTGAAGGCAGTATTGCGCCAGGCCACCAAGCAGCAAATGGGGCCATTACAGTCGGTGCTATCTTTGTATTGGATCCCGGCAATAATACGATTGAATCGTTCAGTTCCCGGGGTCCCGTAAGAATATTTTTTCCAATTCAAGAAAATCGGTTAAAGCCGGACTTAGCGGCTACCGATGGCAATCTCATTACAGGCGCCGGTGGATTTGGGCTGGAATTACCTGCGGGCTCAGGAAATATCAGATTTTTTGGCACGTCATCGGCAGCCCCGCATGCAGCAGGTGTAGCCGCCCTGATATTGAGTGCCAATCCTAATCTTACACCATCAGAAGTTAGAAGTGCGCTAAAAAGTTTCGCCGTAGATTTAGGACTACCTGGTGAGGATAACGATTTTGGCGCCGGCCGAATTGACGCCTTTGAAGCCGTGCAGTCTGTTATTACAAGTGTTGAGGATGAAACTCCTACGTTACCGATGCAATTTGTCTTGGAGCAAAACTATCCAAACCCGTTCAATCCCACAACTACAATCAATTACACGATTCCACCATCGCATGATAACTCAAGAGTCAAGTTGGACATTTACAACACACTGGGCCAGAAAATTCGGACACTGGTCAACGAGAACCAAACCGCAGGCACATATCAAGTACAATGGGATGGAAAAAATGACGTCGCCATGCACGTCTCAAGCGGCTTGTATCTGTATCGCTTGAGCGCTGGTTCGTTTGTTCAGATTAAGAAAATGTTATTGTTGAGATAAGGAATTAGCTCAATAAGGAGGGATTCAGTTATTTAACGTTTAGACGCTTCATTCAACGCATAAAAGGCTGGCTCATAATTAGAATCAACAATGAGTTCAGAGCATTTTGGGCTTGCATTATGTGTTTTTATTACGTACATTTAAATGTCATTCTTTTTTAGAAACGCTTAACAGTGGAGTCTCAAAATGGAAACTTTAGATGTAAATAACATTCGACCCTTAACAGACTTTAGAAACAATATGAAAGAATACATCAAAGAACTAAATGAGAATAAAAAACCTATAGTTTTGACCCAGCATGGAAAAAGCGCTGCCGTTTTGCTTCATGCCGAAAAATTTCAAGAAATGCAAGACCAAATTGAGTTCATGCGTAAAGTCGCACAAGGCCTCGAAGACTATAAAGGCAACCGTGTGCATTCGGTCGAAGAGACTCTTGACGCTCTCGACAAAATCATCGGGGCCGCTGAGAAGGGATGAAACTCATTTTCTCGGCGAGGGCCAAAGCCGATTTAGCTGAGTACGTCGAATTCATATCTAATGACAAACCACAGGCGGCTCGCGAGTGGGCCGCTAGCATTCAACAATCTGTTTTAAAACTGTCAGACTTTCCACAAATTGGTCGCACGGTTCCTGAATATGCTGACGAAACCATCCGAGAAATTATCAAAGGTCAGTATCGTATTGTTTACAAGATCGATGACAAAAGGGACACCATCGTCATCGTTACTATTCATCATTCAAAGCGACCACTTGCTTAGCCTCGCCAAGCTTGCAACTTTTGCCGTTGCTGAAATCCGTATCTAACGTTTTTAAGCATAACCTAATACCCTTTTGAGAATAATGAAGTAGATGAAATGCGCGTGTGAACCCAGTCGTGTTGTCGCATGGAGTAGTATTTCTTACTTGACTTTTTTCCTTTAATATATTGCAAAGGATGACAGGGTACCTAACCTGCTGTGACAAAAGAATTTTTGAGAGAGCAGAGAACCAAATCGCAGGTATCTATCAAGTACAATGGGACGGAAAAAACGACGCCGCCATGCAGGTCTCAAGCGGCTTGTATCTGTATCGGTTGAGTGCCGGTTCGTTTGTTCAGGTCAAGACACCATTTTAGTTATGTGTTTTACCCACTTCAACTTTTATTATGTTTTTGTTTTTGCTACGCCGCGCACAAATAGCAGGAAGGGTACAAAGCAGACCATGCCAGAAATTAAGACTATAAGAATACCAATCACATCTATTGGCGTATTGGAGGAGAGTGCCTGAAAGACCATGGCAGGGATCACTCCAATAAATAACACGCTACACATAAGGAGTAGCCCCGCCCCGGCAACATATCCAAGTGCCTTACGCCTTAAAAGCAGATATCCACCAACAAGCAACGCTGGACTTCCAACCACTAAATCATCAATCCATTGTACCAGCTCCAAATTATCGGGCGGTGTTTGGTTGATAAGCACAGTAATTATTCTTACTGTTTGATAAACAACGACCAAAATGGCAAAACTAATCAGGATGTAACCCGTGGTTTTCGCAGGTATGACACCACTAAGCCGTTGACGAACCGCATCACTGTTGATGCTCACAATGATGCCAATTATTGAGTATGCACTTAATGTAATAAGGAAGATGTACGGGATGAGTAGCACATTAACGGGAATAGCTAAATAACTGATGTAAATATACAGCACATAAAAAAGAGCGCCAGGCCAACAGATCAGGCCAGTTAGCTTCCCTCTTCGTGTGAGCCACATCGAGCCAAGTAGGATTGGCAGTCCAACGACGAGATTGAGCACGTCAGTGGAGACAAACCCGACAGACAACTCTTCTGTTGGATATATTACACTCCGGTACAGGATACCAACTGCAGACGCTAAGGTCATGATCATGGCAACAATGATAGAGGTCACGTATGCGAGCGTAAGGCTACGCGTAATAGGTAGAAGGTTAGATGGGAATTTTGTGTAATTTATTTTCATAGTACCGTTCTTACTATACACAAGTATATAGTCTCTGTCTAACACCAAATTTCAAAAACATAACAAGTATTATTCTTACATCTTTCCTTTTGCAGGAAATGTCTCAGCAATTAGGAAAGCGGTTCTAATTTGTCAAGAGAAAAATCGACCAATAAACTTTTCTTTTGACCAATAATAGGCATCAAATCTGCGATTCAAACCCCTAAAAGTTCCTTCAGCGTCCGTGCGTCTTCCACCGCTGCCCCGTCGATGTCGTTGTTGAAATACGCGTAAATTTCGTAACCTTCCTTAGCTTGCTCTTTAATAAATTCAGCCCAACCTTGCAAAGCCTCCTTTCCATATTGGCCATGGTAAGCGCCAGATGGGCCATGGAATCGGAGATAAACGTATTTGGCTGTCACCGCTATCGGACAGTGCAAGCCCGCCAGGTCGTGGATGCAAAAGCCGACTTTGAACCGAGTCAGCAAATCCAAAATGTCCCGAGCAAACCAGTCTGGCTGACGAAATTCAAACACCCAAAGACGAGACCCAAAATCTGTCAAAGCCTGAAGAAATGTTTCAAATCGCTGCAGGTTTGGCCGCCAACTTGGGGGCAGTTGGAACAGCACCGGTCCTAAATGCACTGCAAGCAGATTTATTCGTTCCATAAAGTTCCGCAGCCCTTCCTCAGGCTCCTTGAGCTTTTTTACGTGTGTGATGAAGCGGCTGGCCTTGACCGCGTAAATAAAATCATTAGGAGCTTGCTGCTGCCAACCCTCTACGGCACTTTCAGAGGGGAGACGATAAAATGTATTGTTAATTTCTACCGTGGAAAAATATCGAGAATAGTATTGGAACCAGGACTTTTGTGGAAGTTTTTCTGGATAAAAACATCCCCGCCAATGAGGATAAATCCACCCTGAAGTACCAATGTGAATTTTCATTATTTTATCTTGGTGCCTTTTGTGTTAAAATAAAAAACAACACGCTAAATAGATGAAGCCGAACTCTCTAAATCTAAAATACGCTGTTTTAATTCCTGAGGAATGGGTGCCTTTTTGTTTTCTCGATAATTGAAGGAAACCACGGTACCTTCGCCTTCGGCGGCAACTTCTTGGAAACGGTGACTGACGACACAATATTTCATGACAAACCGGTCTTCTTCAATATGTGAAATTCTCGCCGCTGCGGAAACTTTATCTGGATAGCTTAACGGCAATTTAAACTTGCACTGGGTTGATGCTAGAATTGGTCCGACGCCCGTTTTTTCCATCAAATCCATGTAATCTATTTTTTCAAAATAGGCTATCCGGGCGCTTTCAAAGTAGCGAAAATAAACAATATTATTGACGTGTTGAAAAGCATCCATTTCTCCCCACGCCACTGGTATTTCTATCACCACAGGAAATTCCTTTAACAGTTCTTTCATTTCAAACTCCAGACTACTCTGTTGAGAGTTAAATCTTCGTTGTACCTTGCAAAAAATTTTGTGCCAAGCTAATTACAGTTTTACCACGGTGAGTCATTAAGCCATTCAAGTCATTTGCCTTCGGCGTCATTATTGAGAGGTGCGA
>JBHIAW010000055.1:0-15691 GCA_046758765.1 bacterium | reverse complement strand
TCGATTCTTAATGTCATTCCGGCAATCTTTTGAGCCGGAATCTCATCATTTCAGGTAGGAGATTCCCGCTTAAAGCGTGCGGGAATGACAGGAAAAGACTGTTTTCGTTCAAACACTAGCTAGAATTTGGCAAAAATAGAACCTTCAAGGAGTCACTTTATGGGCAAAGAACCAGCCAATGGAAAAGCAGAGGAGGAGCTTAAAGAACATATTCGCAAAGGCTTTATGCTGGAGTCGGTGTAGGATATGACCGATGGATACAAGCAAGCCCTGATTACGCCGTTGACCGTACAAGGTGACACCGAATTGATGAGCGCCCCAGCTTACTATCTTGCTTCCAACGATGCGCCTAGTGGTAAAATTTTCAAAGATTCCTGCCGAATGACAGGGCAGCCTGAATAGTTACGAAGGTTGTAACAAGAACCAGAACTAAGAATAAACTCCTAATCTTGAAAACACTATTGATTGAGGAGGGATGTAAAATGAAAAAGTCCTTTACAATTCATGAAGCTGTTTTTTGTCTTTTCTTACTTGTGAATTTCTTCTGCACTTCGCCATGCCTTTTAGCTCAATCAATGCTTCCCACACAACAGATTCTGGCACTTCGTTGTGGTCAACTAATCGACGGCCTGCGTGATCGTCCGATTAAGAATGCTATTATTATCGTAGAAGGGGAACATATTACCCAGGTCGGTGTGAATGTCACTATCCCTGATGAGGCGGCCGTGATTGATCTCAGCGAATACACCGTACTACCGGGTCTCATCGATACCCACACACACATATGTTTGACTCCCGCAGACGAATCAGGAAAAAGTCCTGTTCTTTATAAATCCATTCCGTTTCGCACTATTGAAGGTCTTAGGGCAGCGCAGTTAAATTTAGCCTCTGGATTCACAACTCTGCGAGATGTTGATTCTGAAGGGGCTGATTTTGCGGATGTGGCTATTCGTGACGCCATTAATCAAGGACTGATAGTAGGACCGCGGCTGCAGGTTTCTGCCATGGCCATTTCCATTACCGGCGGGCACATGAATCTGACAGGCATCGCTCCTCACATTGAAGTGCCGCAACTGGCAGCCATTGCTGATACACCACATGAGAAGCTTAAAGAAGTCCGGAGACAGATCAAGTACGGCACGGATTGGATCAAGATTTACGTAACAGGAACCTTGCGCCATATTGATCCCCAGACTTTGGAACCACTGACGCAAATGAGCCTAGATGAAGTCGGCCTCATTGTGGAGGAATGCAAACGGTGGAAGGTACCGGTGGCGGCCCATGCTTACGGCGGGCAAGGGGCCACCAACGCCATTTTAGGCGGTGTACGCTCCATTGAGCACGGCTTTCTTCTTACCGAGGAACAACTCAAAGCCATGGCTGAACGCGGGACGTTTTGGTCGCCCACGATGAGTGTGTATCTGCCAGACACAGAAGCGGAACGTAACGATCCTCTGCGAAAACAAATTATTGAATCGCATAAGCGAGCTTTTCAAAACGCCATGAAATTAGGAGTCAAAATTGCTTTCGGAACCGACGTAGGCGCTTTTGGGCATGGAACCGCGGCCAGAGAGTTTAAGATCATGGTGGACTATGGCATGAAGCCGATGGATGCCATCAAATCTGCTACGACCGTTGCTGCTGAGCTTATGGGTTGGGAAGAGCAAATTGGCAGCATTCACTCTGGAAAGTTCGCAGATATTATTGCCGTGAAAGACGATCCACTCAGAGACATCACCGCTCTACAGAACGTTGCTTTTGTTATGAAAGGCGGTGTGGTAATTAAAGGTGAAAAGCCAAAGGTCGGTGCTAATTCAGCGGAGAAGTAGTGGGGTAGTCCTAATACAAGCTCAAATTACAATTTAGGAGAGGCAAATGAAAAACTTGATGTGTCATCTGGGTTTACTGCTGGTTCTTTTGGGCTGGCCGAGTCAGGAGCAGGCTCTTTGCTCTTCGCCAGAGAGTGGGACGATAATTGTTCTTAATAAATCAGAAGCTTCGGCATCACTGATTTCTCTGAAATCAAGCCAGATCGTAGCAACTGTTCTCACCGGTGTGGGCCCCCACGAAGTAGCCGTGTCGCCAGATGGTCAGATTGCGGTTGTAGCAAATTATGGAGCCCGCGAGCCTGATTCTACCCTGACCGTAATAGACTTGATAAAACGAAAAGTGATTCAGACCATTGATTTGGAAAAATACCAACGGCCGCACGGCATAGTTTTTCTAAAAGATGGCAAAAACGTTTTGGTAACCGCCGAGGCCCAAAAAGCCCTACTCGAAGTGGACCTAGAGAACGGCAAGGTTGTTAAAGCCATTGACACGGGACAAGAAGTGAGTCACATGGTTGCTTTACTCCCTGCAGGTGATCAGGCTTTTGTGGCGAATATTCGTTCCGGCTCGGTCACGGTCATTGATCTGCAAAAGGCCGAAGCCGTGGCCATTATCCAGACCGGAGCTGGCGCTGAAGGCATCGATATTTCACCAGATGGTCGAGAGGTCTGGGTCAGTAATCGTGAGGATGACAGTATCAGCATCATCGACACCGGATCACTCGAGGTAGTGGATAAGTTGGAAAGTAAGTCTTTCCCAATAAGAGTGAAGTTTACCCCGAATGGACAGTATGCTCTGGTGTCTAATGCCCGTTCAGGCGATGTTGCGGTTTTTGATGTCCACCAGCGCAAAGAAGTACGTAGGATTGCGATGCCGGTTCGAGCCAAACAAGGCGAGGAAGACCGCCTGTTTAGTGATCGATTCGGTGACAGCCCGGTTCCAGTGGGCATCCTTATCCACCCAAATGGTGAGCAGGCCTATGTGGCGAACACCAATGCGGACATCGTGGCGGTTATCGATCTCAATTCATGGCAAATCACAAATAGTTTGAAAGCTGGCCGCGAACCCGACGGCTTGGGTTTTTCCCCAGTAGAGCTAGAAGTTCAAGCAGGCAAATAGTTGAACTAATTTACCGTTAATTCATTCGAACACGGAGGCGTTCATGAATAGTTCTGGAATGAAGCTACCCCTTCCCCCGAGAGTGCATGGAATTCCTTATTGCCAACTTATTCACTTTCTTAACATCATCGTTTTATTTGTTTTTGCCTTTTGTTTAGATTCTCTTTTTACAAGCGGATTTGCCCAACTCCGTTCTCAAAGGTCTTTAGGAGCAGAGCAAAACGCGCCTCTTATTAATGATGAGTGCGAGACCGCTATCATAGTTGAGGCCCTGCCTTTTCAAGATGACCAAAACACACGAGACGCCACCAACAATCCCGCTGACCCGAGGTTGAGCTGCAATTTCGATGGTAATCGGACGGATGGGAATACCGTGTGGTATACGTTCACCACAACCGATAACTTAAACGTGGAAGTAAGTACGCAAGGCAGTACCTACAACACCGTTATTGGTGTCTTTACTGGGGCGTGTGGGAATCTCACAGAAGTCAAGTGTTCCGATATCGGAATTGCAGATTTTCTTGTATTTCAAGCCTTAGCTGGTGTAACTTACTTCATCAAAATTGGTGAATTCAAGGACGGTGCAGGAGGTGGCGATTTGATGTTTGCCATGAAAGAAGCTAACATCTTTCAAGGACCAGCCTTAGGGAGCATCGCCGCCGGGGAGTCTGTTTCCACCGATGATTTTTCCCTTAACTCAGCTACTGTAGAATCCAATGAAACAAACAAAGACCGGCTTCAAAAGGTTATTCCACTGCGCAGCATAAAACGGCGCAAATACATAAAGAAATCAATAATTGAGCCAACCGGCCCTGTGGGCTCTAATTTTGTAGAAGATTTAGATGCATCCACTGGCCGTAATAATTTAGATACACGCCCTTTCGAAATCAATGCCCCGGTACTGGAGCAAGGTTTTGCAGGTATTCCGGACCTTGGCACGGTCATTCCCCCGGACCCAATTATGGCAGCCGGTCCAAACCACCTAATCGGGCTGGTTAATAGTCAAGTCGGCATATTCGACAAGACCGGTACTTTGCTCAAGCTTGTCGATACAAACGACTGGTTTGCAAATGTGCTTCCCGGTGCTTTTCCTTGCGATCCGCAAATTGTTTATGATCACCATGCAGACCGCTGGATTATGGTCTGGATTGAATGTGGAGATGCTGCTTTTTCTCTTCTACTTTCGGTCTCGGATGATGATAATCCACTTGGCACCTGGTGCAACTGGAGGCTGCCCGGAGACCAAAATGGTTCGACTGTTACTGGTTTTTTTAATGACTTTCCCAAACTTGGTGTGGACGAGAACGCGATTTATGTTACCGCCAACATGTTCGGCACCGCTTTCGAATATGTACAAATACGCATCATCCCCAAGGCCCAGTTGCTGGATGGTTCATGCGGGCCAGTAACTTGGACCGACTTCTGGGATTTGCGAAATCCCAGTGCGTTGTCTCTGCAAACCTTTACAATGGTACCTGCTGTAACCTTTGGCACCCCGGGCGTGGAATATTTTGTTGACATGGATGTTAATGCTGAACTTGGTTCGACAGGTACATTTTTGAACTTGTGGTCTCTTAAAGACCCATTGAGTAATACCCCAATCTTAGAAGCCGTGACCGTTCCGGTTACGGCATTTAATGCTCCGCCGGATGCAGACCAGTTAGGGGGCAGCACGGTTCTTATTGATGTTGGTGGCCCGCGCAATAGAAATGTTGTTTATAAAGATGGTTCAGTATGGACGGCCCACTCCGTAGGTGATGCAACTCGGCAGTTTGCAAGACTTCGCTATGTTCGGATAGACGTGGCTTCGGCCACGGCCATCGAAGATGTTGCTTTTGGTAAGGATAATTTCTGGTATTATTATCCTGCAGTTATGGTCGACAGCAACAATAACTTGTTTATTGGCTTTACGCGCTCCGGCTTAACGGAATTTGCCAGTGGTCGTTACACTGGCCGCTTAGTTACCGATGCACCTGGCTTACAGGCCAGTGCCCTGTTGAAAGCTGGAGAGGCCAATTATGTTAGGGGGAGTCCAAACCGATGGGGAGATTACTTGGGAATCGCCTTGGACCCAGTGGACAACAGTAAAGTTTGGATGTTTTTGGAATATGCCACGTCCGTTGGCCCCGGAGCGAACGATGGCCGCTGGGGTACTTGGTTTGGCACGGCCTCCTTCACGCCGCTTTCCGGTCCTCAGGTCGAATTCGATCCAAGCGCCATTGATTTTGGTGCCGTGTTGGTTGGAAATACCAGTTTACCGGTTCCTGTTACCATTCATAATTTTGGTGATCAGACCTTGACGATAAGCGACATCTCGCTTGGCGAGCCGTCGAGTCCATTCATACTGAACGGTTTGCCAGATTTTCCAGTGCTGTTGGCCAGCTTTGGCTCTGTTGAATTCAATGTTATGTTTGCCCCAACAACTGAGCAATCCTTTGCCGATGTGATTACAATTAGCAGTAATGACCCGGATGATCCTTCAGTCACGATCAATGTACAAGGAACCACACCAGCAAACCTCGATTTGAGCACCACCACGTTGGATGTTACTCTTGAGTCTGGCCAAAGTGGCAGCGAGATGTTCACCGTAGGTAATACAGGCGGCACAGAGTTGATATTTGAAATCGGCTTCACAGGAATCGGCACTTTGACGCCCTCAAGTACTGCTGTTCTTCCGGTATCTCTAAGCGTTCATCAGGATGGTTCCGGTATCATGCCTTTTAGCAATTTGACAGCTACGAAAAACCAAATATCCAAACCTACGAGTGATTATTTGACACCGGTTTCAAAAGAAGTCGTACATGAAAGTTTAGACGCTTCTCAGGAGGATGAATTAGACCCGGAATTCAGGTCACCTACTGAAAGAGGATTAAAACCCTCACAAGCCGCAGCGCCCAATACCCTTTTCCAGTACGATGTTAGCACGCAGGCGGGCGAGGTCCTGGCACTCGGGGTTGAATTTGACGGCACATTTTTCTGGGTGAGTGGGGCCGGTGCTACACGTCTCGCCGATCCTAACCGGCTTTTTAAATATGATATAAATGGCAATCTTTTGCAGACCTTTGTACAGGGAACGACCAGTCCAGCGGGTTGGTTGGATTTGGCATTTGATGGTACCTTTTTGTATGGCATCGACCGCGACGCACAAAGAATAGATCAAGTTGATCCGAATACAGGATTGACCACAGGCGTTACCATTCGGAGTCCCTTGCCGGGGGCGCGCGCCCTGGCCTATGATCCTCACACCGATCATTTCTGGATTTCTGGTCTCGGTGTTGAAATACTTGAAATCGATCGCGCCGGAACTACTATAAATAGCTTCCAAAATTCACTAGGTATTAGTGGCTTAGCTTGGGACGATAGTAGGACTAGTGGGCCATTTCTGTGGGTCTGGTCTCGTGAGGGAAATGGCACTTTGGCTTCTTTGTTTGATCCAATTGCTGGGGTTTATACAGATGTCTCCTTTGATGGCGCACTCTTACCTGGTCCAAATGTGGCTGGGGGGGCAGCATTCACGACAGACTTGCCCACGGATCCTGAAGGAGCTGGAGTACTTGTCGGTCTACACCAGGATATTGCGGATGCGATCATTGGCTATTTAACACCTCCGCCCTGGATCACTGGTGCGAATCCGAACATGGGAATGGTCGCTTCCGGCGGCAGTCAACTCATCGAGGTCAATTTTGACGCACTAAGCCTTTTGCCTGGTAATCTTACAGGAGGCGTTGTGGTCGGCAGCAATGACCCAGATCAGGAAAGAGCCGTGATTCAAGTAAATTTAACTGTAACACCAGCGACAGGAAAGCAAATCCGGGTGGAACCGGATTCGATAGATTTTGGAATAGTAGAGGTAGGGCAATCCAGTGCGACAGCAACCGTGAAAATATTTAGTGTAGGCAGTGAGGTCTTAACAGTATCCGAGATTTCCATCTCTGGCTCTATATTTGTTCTAGGTGGTTTGCCGACATTACCTGCCAGCCTCGCACAAGGAAATACAGTTGAATTTACAGTTGCTTTCCTACCCACTTCCAGCGGACCGTTAACCGCAACTATCACCGTTGCAAGCGATGATTTGGAGGCCCCAATCATTGAGGTGGCACTTTCAGGCATAGGATTTCAGGCAACGAAAGCCACGCCAGGGCTGCTTTATGCTTCTACAGGAACCGCAGACGGTGGGCGTCTTTTGACTATTGACCTCAATACAGGGACAGGCACTGCAATCGGTCCCAGTGGTTCACCCCGAGTCCAAGGTCTGGCGATAAATTCCAAAGGCGAGATTTTCGGCTCTTTAGGGATTGGAAATGAGCCTGGTACCGGGTCGCAGTTGATCAAAATAGATGCTGCAACGGGATTCGCAACTATTATCGGCGTTATGAGGCCGGACTTTGTGGAGGCCCTTGCCTTTGACGCCAACGACGTTCTTTATGGAGTAGATAGTTTCCCAGGAGACACGTTATATATAATTGATACCAATACCGCCGATGTCACGCCAATAGGTTCAACGGGCATTGCATTGGCGGGTCTTACATTTGCACCCAATGGCACCCTTTTTGGCTCAACCGGGGGTGGAAATGATCTGATTTACACTGTAAATATCAACACGGGTACGGCTACTTTTGTAGGCTCCACTGGCATGCAGGCTTCTATCCCAGATATTGCGTTCGACGATGCTGGAAACTTTTTTGGTGTTACCGGCAGTCAAGGGCCTAATCCGACAAGTCTCATCTCAATTGATCCTGCTAATGCGGCTGCTACTGTAATCGGACCGGTGGGTTTAGAGTCGGTGAGTGGTCTGGCATTCGCCCCCTCAATCATCGATGCAGTGGAGGAGGGTCCCACCTCTACTGATGTACCTAAAGCCTTTGTTCTTGGACAAAACTACCCCAATCCGTTCAATCCGGAGACAAATATTCGTTACCAGATTCCCAAGAACAGCCATGTTACTCTTAAGGTGTTTAACTTGCTGGGTCAGACCGTGCGAACTTTAGTGGACGCGCAACAAGCTGCAAATTCTTATGAAGTTGCCTGGGATGGGAAGAATGGCGAAGGAGTTCCACAGCCAAGTGGCATCTATATCTTTCAACTTAAGGCTGGCAAAAATGTACAAACAAGAAAAATGTTATTTATTAAATAAAGTTCAGAATTCTAATAAAATGGAGGTACATAAAATGACAGAAATTACCCGCTCCATTGAAATTTCAGCCCCTACAGAAAAAGTTTGGTCTTGTATTGATCCCACCAATTGGAGCAAAATATTTAGTTCAGTGAAAGAAGTCGATGGTGTTGATAACAAAGAGGTAGGGGTTGGAAGCCAATTCAAAGTGGTGGCCGGTATCGATGAATTGATAACCATCAAGTACAACATAGAAATTACTGAATATCTAAAGAATAACAAAATAGTCTATCGCCGATTTGGTGGTCCTTTAACCGGAAGGGGTGTCATAAAATTAAAATCTTTGCAGCACGGCACCATGCTTGTAAGAACCAGTCGTTTCGATGACGATCTTTCTGAAGAAACCATGGATGCTCTAAGCGAGGGTATGGAAAAAGATAACAAAAAGATTAGAGAGTTGATTAAGGAGATGAAATAGTCGACACTACGTTCCACGTTTTATCACTCCACTGGATTTCTTCTTAGCCTCAATTTACTATCAAAAAGAGGACAAATGAAAATGTTAACCCAGACTATTTCACATTGAACCTGATCAGTATTTTTTAATCCATAAGGAAGGAGGAATCATGGTACCTAATAAAATCTGTCAGATTATTATTTCTATCGGTCTTATCGTTGCAGGTGTGCGCTGGCAGACCTTTGCACAACAAACTAAATTTACTTCTCAGACCAATTCACAACTGAGTGAGCGTATCGCAAACTATGATATGGACGTCAAGCTGGATGTACAGAATCGCTTGATCAATGGTACAGAATTGTTGACCTGGAAAAATAGCACAGCTTTCCCAACCTCTGAACTGCAATTTCATCTTTACTACAATGCCTGGCGAAATGATCAGAGTTCGATGTTTAAGTCTGTTCGTTATCGTTCTTTCGATTTCTCTGATTATCGCGATCAGGATTGGGCCTATTGTGAGGTTCGTTCCATTAAGATTCAGCCTGGGTTTGGTAGGAGTGAAGCTGACCTCACCGAGAAAATGGAATTCATCCAACCAGATGATGGCAATGAGCACGATCGCACGGTGTTTCGGGTGGCACTGCCTGGGCCGGTGGCCCCTGGAGAAACCATCCACTTGGAAATTCAGTGGCAATCAAAAGTACCGCGCACGTTTGCTCGTACCGGTGTCCGGGGTGACTATTATTTTCTTGCACAATGGTTTCCCAAAATAGGTGTTTTTGAGCAGGATGGCCAATGGAATTGTCATCAATTCATTCAGACAGAGTTCTACGCAGATTTTGGAGTTTATGATGTTAAAATGACGGTCCCAACCGGTTGGGTTGTTGGCGCCACCGGCAAAGAAGTTGAACAAAAAGATAACGGCGATGGCACCACGACCCATCGTTATTATCAAGAGGATGTCCATGACTTTGCCTGGACAACCACACCGCATTTTCAGGTTCACACGGAGAGATTTGAAGAGCCTGGCTTGCCATCGGTGGAGATGCGATTACTGCTTATGCCCGACCATGTTTCCAAAAAAGATCGCTATTTTGCTGCAACTCGTGCCGCACTCAAATACTACGGCACCTGGTGGGGGGCTTATCCGTATGACCATATCACCATTGTGGACCCAGCTTATCACTCAGGCTCAGGTGGTATGGAATATCCGACATTATTTACTGGGGGAGCTCGGTGGCTCTCGCCAATTGAATCGCGCAGGCCTGAAGGGGTCACCGTACATGAAGCCGGCCATCAATTCTGGTATGGGATTATTGCCAATAATGAGTTTGAACATGCCTGGTTAGATGAAGGGTTTAACACTTTTTCCACCACACGTACCTTGGAACAGGCCTATCCCAATCCGGTGCTTACAAAGCGATATTTCGAGGGATTCATCCCTATTGTTTTCCCCAGTGTTGCGATTGCCGAGCGAACTCAAAGCGCGGATCGCTACGATGGCTTCCATTCCACATTAAAATTAGATAAGATGTCCACCATTTCTTGGCAGTATGGTCCGAGGGCCTACGGCTTGAATTCCTATGGTAAACCTGGAATGATGCTGAGAACCTTAGAAAACTATCTCGGCTGGGAAACATTTCAAAAAATCATGTCGACTTATTTTGACCGTTGGAAATTCCGTCACCCAACGCCGCAAGATTTCTTTGCAATTGTCAATGAAGTCAATGGCGAGGATATGTCCTGGTTTTTTGAACAAACCTACAACAGCTCCAATGTGTTTGATTATGCGGTAGGTTTAGTCAAATCTGCACCCGTGCGGGCGCCTGAGGGTTATATTGAAAAAGATGGCGAGCTGATATTCCGAAAGATTACAAAAAATCGTAATAATCATGATGTTGATAAAAACAGACAATTTCATTCAACCATTTTTGTTCGGCGCTGGGGAGAGGCGGTCTTTCCGATCGAGGTGAAAATAACATTTAACAATGGTGAAGAAGTTCTGGAAAGTTGGGATGGTCAGGATCGTTGGGTGCGATTTGACTATCTGAAAAACTCTAAGGTTTCAAAAGTTGAAGTTGATCCTGAGCATAAGCTCGTATTGGATGTCAACACCACCAACAATACCTGGACCAGAAAACCTAAAGCAAAAATATCTGCAACCAAATGGGCGTCAAAATGGATGATTTGGCTGCAAAACCTAATGGAATTTTTCGCATATTTTTCATGAGAGAGAATTCAAGTATAGGATAAATATTATCTTCTACATTCACAGATCCAATCAATCTTGTAAATCCTGTTAAAATAAAGAGGAGAGGAAAATGAAGATTATTGATGCGTTCTTAGAGGGATTTCGTAATATGAGTCGGACAAAACGGTACATTTTTCTCGTTTACATATCTAATCTATTGGTCGCACTAATTTTAGGAGTGTCCCTAGGTATGACCCTCCATAGTTCTCTGGGTGACAGTCTGGCGGGTGAAAACTTGTTGAAAGGCTTCGATGGTCTTTGGTACCGCAATTTTGCATCACAAGCCAAGGGGTTAGCCAACTCATTCGACCCTAGTGTCGTCGGCATCGGCGCAGTTTTCAACGGACTCGAGGCGTTTATCAAAGGCAGTTTTTTAAATGGTCAGGTAGCGATTGTGGGGGTTGGTCTGGTCTATTTGCTTTTGTGGACATTTTTCTCTGCTGGGTTCATTTCTGTCTACGCCGCCCAAGAGGAGCGACCTTCTTTTTTTCAACAGGCTGCACGCTTCTTCCTGAGGTTTCTTGTCCTGGGTGTAATAGCTGGAATATTCTACTTTTTGCTCTTCAAATTCGTTTTGAACTGGCTGACCAAGGCGGTCGCTGAGCTGACCCGAGAGACAATCGATGAGCGGATTCATTTCACCTACACAGTGTTGAAATACCTCATACTTTGGATGCTCGTTTGGAGTGTGAATATACTCTTTGACTACAGTAAAATTTTTACCGTGCTCAGGGATCATAAAAATGCGTTGACCGCACCGCTCAAGGCCATGATTGTAGTGTTTGGCAATTTTTTCAAAATCTATGGCTTGTATTTCGCGATAGGTTCACTCTGGATAGTTCTCATGTTTATTTACTGGCTTATTGCACCTGGTGCGGGGCAGGCTTCCTGGTTCACTATTTTCGCAGCATTTCTATTAGGCCAGCTTTATATAGTCAGCCGCATCGGGATGCGATGCCTTTTCTATGCCGGACAGACTGCCATGTGTAGTTCTCTCGCGTCAGGTGAAAAGAAATACAGTTTAATTGAGGAATATTAGCGAAAATCTTGCAGCCGGAAGAAATTTCAATGATCGGTAAAATAATTTCACATTACAGGATTCTGGAAAAGCTCGGCGAAGGCGGCATGGGGGTGGTTTACAAAGCCGAGGACACGAGGCTCAAGCGCACCGTCGCCCTCAAGTTTCTGCCGCTACAGGCCGCAGTCAGCGAGGAGGATAAAGCCCGCTTCGTTCATGAGGCACAGGCCGCAGCCGCTTTGGATCACCCCAACATCTGTACGATTTATGAAATCAACGAGGCGGGGGGCCAAACATTCATAGCGATGGCCTACGTCGAAGGGCAGAGTTTGAAGGATGAAATCCAAGCCAGCCTTCCGAAGGTTTTGAACCTTCGGAAGGTTTTAGAGCATGCCATTCAGATCGCTGAGGGCTTACAGGCGGCGCATGAGAAAGGAATCGTTCACCGGGACATCAAGCCTGCCAATATTCTGATCACGGAGACAGGGCGGGTGCGCATCACGGACTTTGGATTGGCCAAATTGGCCGGGCGCACCCAACTGACCAAAGAAGGCACGTCCATGGGCACGGCCGCCTACATGTCGCCGGAGCAGGCGCAGGGCGCGGAGGTCGACCATCGCACCGACATCTGGTCGTTCGGGGTGATGCTGTACGAGATGGTCAGCGGGCAGTTGCCGTTTCAAGGCGATTACGAGCAGGCGGTGATCTACTCCATCATGAACGAAGAGCCGGAGGCTTTGACTGGTTTACGCTCCGGCGTACCCATGGAGCTCGAACGGATTGTTACAAAAGCGCTGGCGAAAAACCCGGCGGAGCGCTACCAGCACGCAGACGAGCTTCTGAGCGATTTGAGAAGACTCGGGAAAGAACTCGAAGCCGGTAAAAAGAGCGTGCCAGTTACCGATTCCCGGGCCGCAAAAGAAAAATCGGTTTGGCGAAAGACCACACCTGCTCTCGCCGGCGGACTGGCGGTCATTTTGCTGTTGGCAGTGTGGTTTTTTCAAAAGCAAGGCACACGGCAGGTTGCGGCAAAAGAAAAATCTGTTGCAGTCCTGCCGCTAGCTACCATCACACAGAGCGAGGAAGACGAGATTTTCAGCGATGGTATGCACGATGACATCATCACCCAATTGGCGAAAATTCACGATTTGAAGGTCATCGCCCGCACTTCCGTGATGCAGTACAAAAACACTCAGAAACGGGTCAGCGAAATCGGCAGGGAACTGGGCGTCGGTGCCATTCTGGAAGGCAGCGTGCGCCGGGTTGGAAAGCAGGTACGAGTTGTGGCTCAGTTGATCGATGCCGAAAGCGAAGAGCATCTCTGGGCAGATACCTACGACCGCGATTATGCCGACGTGTTTGCTATTCAGAGCGAGCTGGCGCAGCAGATCGCCCTGGCACTGCAGGCCACGCTGACTTCCGAAGAAAAGCAGGAGATCGACCAGATACCCACCGACAACATCCAGGCCTGGGAGTATTACCAGCGCGGCAATTACTACTGGAACAACTACGATACCGTTGAAGGTAACGAAGAGGCGGTTCGCATGTACGAAAAAGCCGCCGAAGTGGATCCCGACTTCGCCATGGCCTGGGCTCGGCTTGCCATTGTGCACAACGCACTGGCAACCTGGTCGGAAACCGATACTCTGCTCAGGGAAAAGCATCTGCCGGCGGCAAAATCGACTCTGGATAAAGCCATGGCCCTGGACCCAAACCATCCTCTGACTCATCATGCCCGCGGCGTTTATTTTCGTGATATTGAACAAGATTACCCGCGTGCGCTGGGGGAATTCCAGCTGGCGCTACAGATACAGCCCAACCATGATGAATTGTACCAGGCTATTGGAATTATTCTGCTGATTCAGCGCAAAATGGACCAGGCTGCGGAATATTTCAAGAAGGAGTTTGAATTGGACCCGCAGGGGATAAACAGCGGCTTGTGGGTTTCCCGTGTCTATTTGTTTTCGCGCAACTGGCCGGAAGCAAAAAAATGGGCGGATAGGTACGTTGCCACTCACCCGGAACATGTTCTTGCTTACACGCGCAAAGCAACGATTCTGCTATGGGGTTTTGGCGACTTGGAAAATGCGGGACTTGTAATTGAGGAGGGAATGCCGTTTGCGACAAAACATCCTTTTAGTTTGCGTCGGTACAATGAACTGAAGTTAAACTATCTCCTCTGCTCCCGAGCCTATCAAACTGCCCGGGATTTTCTCGAATCGGATTTGAAGATTGGGCAGAAACCCCTCTGGAAAGGCTATGTTTACGCACTGCTTGGAGATGATTTGTCGGCGAAAGCCAGCTATGATTCTGCACGTACGCAATATGAAGAATTGGTAAAGTCCAATCCGGCGATTGCAGCCCATCACAGTTCTCTGGGCCTGGCCAACGCCGGACTCGGCCGCAAAGAAGAAGCCATACGCGAGGGCATGAAGGCGGTCGAATTGAAGCCCATCAAGAGTGATTTGTTGTCCGAGGGGGAAGGCTTGTTATTGCAGCTTGCTTACATCTACATCATGGTCGGTGAATATGATCAGGCCATGGATGCGCTGGACACGTTGCTGTCCATTCCCAGCCAATTGACCGTTTGGCGCTTGAAGCTCGATCCGCGCTACGATCCGCTGCGTGATTTGCCGCGATTTGAAGCACTGCTGCAGAAAGATCAGCGGGGTGGCTCATGATTGGAAAAACCATATCTCACTACAATATCCTCGAAAAACTCGGGCAAGGCGGCATGGGCGTGGTCTACAAAGCCAGGGACGCCAAACTCGACCGCTTCGTCGCCCTCAAGTTTCTACCACACCACTTAAGCCAAGCGGAAGAGGAAAAGAAACGCTTCATCCACGAAGCCAAAACCGCTTCGGCGCTGGACCATCCCAACATCTGCACCATCTGCGAGAATACAAGCTGTACCCCGCAGAATATGCCAAATATGTGAATTATAACTTGACAAATTTTATATAATATTGTAAATTTTAGTCATGCGATTTCGTAGAAAACTATTGGAAAAAATTGAACCACACTTTGCCGCTAGAGAAATCATTGTCATCACCGGCATGCGACGGGTGGGCAAGACCACCTTAATGCAAATAATTTATGACGAGATCGAAAGTGACAACAAGGTGTTTCTCGATATCGAAAACATCCTTGAACAAAAGGTATTTGAAGAAGTTGATTACAATAACATCTGGGCGAATCTGCAGACCTACGGCATTGTAAAGAATGAGAAGGCTTACATTTTTCTGGATGAAATTCAGGCCATGCCGCAAATCGTCAAAGCCATCAAATATCTTTATGATCACTATGACGTCAAATTTTTTCTCACCGGTTCGAGCAGCTTCTACTTAAAAAACTTATTTCCGGAAAGTCTGGCCGGTCGAAAAATGGTCTTCGAGCTTTTTCCGCTTACGTTTGAAGAATTTTTGTGGTTTAAAGGAGTCGAAAGGAAAGCGCATCATTCTCTTATAGAAAAGGAAAAAAATAGAAACGCCATTTCCTATGAGAAAACCAAGAAGCTTTTTGAAGAATATCTAACTTTTGGCGGCTTTCCGCAGGTCGTGTTAGCGGACGGCGAGGCGCAAAAGAAATTATACCTGAAGGATATTTTCACCTCTTATTTCGAGATGGATGTGAGAAGATTGGCCGATTTTCGGCAGTTGAGTGCGTTTCGGGATATGCTGCTGCTGTTGATGCAGCGCGTCGGTTCTAAACTGGAAATTTCGAAGCTGGCTTCCGAGATTGGCATATCGCGCGAGACCGTTTATTCCTATCTTTCTTTTTTGCAAGGTACCTACTTCATCTTCTTAATTCCTCCTTTTAGCAGAAATGTGGATAGAGAGGTTAGCGGCACGAAAAAGGTCTATTTTTGTGACAATGGTATCATAAACTTGTTTGGCAAAATCT
>JBHIAW010000054.1:0-15730 GCA_046758765.1 bacterium | reverse complement strand
AATAATTCCTAACCTGGAGAAGCTGGGACTCAAAAAGACAAAATGATTAAAGACAGAATAATTTTTAATGATTTTGTCGTCAATTATTTTGTCTCATAAGTTTATTCTATTATCCCGAAAAACTTTGTTTTTTTAACAAAATTTTTGTTTGTAGCCTTGTGCTACGTTAGGAATAATTCAGGTTAGATTTGGATATTCTTAAATGAAAGGTAGCGGGATTATCTGTTAGGCCTTGCTTGCAATTCATGGATTATTTTTTCTTAAATAGCTCATTCAGTTTTCGCAAGGCTTCTTCTCTACTTGAACTTTCATCGAACTTGGCTTTAGGTGCAGCTTCAAAATAATCACAAAAATTGCCCGCTTCTTTGTCGTTCACCCATTCTGCCTGCGGCTCCCGACATTGGTTATGCGCGGCCGGGTCATAGAAACGACAGTTGCGGCAGCAGTGTAAATAGGAGGCACATTTAGAACAGGTTGCGTTGCGAAGCGGCTGTCTTTCCACGTCGATCGTGGCACCGCAATTATAGCATTGCATGGTAATTCGTTCTGATTTAAAAAGTACAGACTTAGATTCAGTTTTGCTCTAAATGACGGGGTCGCACAACACACCCCTTTTTAGCTACTCAAAAAATAACAATTCTTTATGAAAAAGACAACTAAAAAATGGTTCAAAAGAACGCATTGTAACAAATTTCAACAATTTTGGTACGTATAACGAACGGTTCTTAGTTGTTTGGATTGTTGAGTAGTTATGGTTAATTCTTTAAAAAGCAATATATTATGAATGTTGCAGTGTAGACAATGCTGCGGCAAGAATTGTGGCATAAGGTTTGCAAAGAATTTACAACTAAAAAGAAGGGGTAAACATGCAAAAGAAAAGAGTACTTATCATCGAGGATGACGTGGCTTTTGCCGAGTTAGCCAAGCTCGCCCTCCGGAACTCAAACTACCAAATAGACGTAGCGGATGACGGATGCTCGGCCCTTGAGATGTTATCAAAAAGAAAGTACGACCTGGTAATCAGTGACTACCGACTGCCTAACATTCATGGCATAGATGTGTTAAAAGCCGCCAAGCGACACAACCCGAACTGCGAAACCGTCCTCATGAGTGCGGCTTCACCGGAAATGATGGAGTCGAGCTTAAAAGACCTGAATCTCTCTGGGTTTTTACAAAAACCTTTTCTGCCTGCCAAACTTCGGGATTTAGTTGTTAATGGGTTCAATAAAATCATAGCTGGAGTCGTCCGGGTGTGAACCCTCGGCGAAAGTGTGCGTCTTTAACTTTCAAAAACAAACTTGTTAATAGAATAGTTGTTTTTCTATTGTGTAATGTACGTGAGTTATATAAAATATTTTTCTGGTACTATTTGCCTTGACGCAGGTCGCTTGTTTCTTTCAGTCACTAGAAAATGCTCCAGCGAATTGCTGAAACCTGCGACCGAGCCACGTTAAAGCGTAAAAATTAACCGAGAGAGGCTTTGGGTCCTTATCGAAGCAAGATCATCTTTTTCACCTCGCAAAAAGTGCCCGCTTGAATCTGGTAGAAATAAACCCCACTCGAAACAGCATTTCCTTTCAGGTCCTTCCCGTCCCAGCGAACGCTGTAAGAGCCTGCATCATATTTTGCATCCGTCAGAGTGCGAATTTCTTCACCGAGGAGGTTGAAGACTTTTAACACTACACGACTTGCTCTCGGGAGCTGGAAACGAATCTCGGTGTCAGGATTGAATGGGTTTGGAAAATTGTGACTAAGCGCGAAATCTCTCGGCACACCTGCAGGATTGTCGCCAATGCTCGTAATAGTTGTGTCTTCGGCACAGACATCATCCAACCAGAATTCCTGTCCACCAATGAGCAAAGTACTAACCGGACCCCTTAGAACAGCGGTTCCTTTTATACCGCCCGGTATAGCCGTTGTTGAAATAGACAGGGTAACGCCTGGAACGATGATGCCCACAGCAGCCGTCAATTGGCCAGCTAAGATCGGCTGACCATTTACAGATATGTTTTCATCTCCAGCTAAATCAGCAAATTCAAATGAAACGCGGTTTGCAGTAAACGCTAGACCGGTAAAGTCAAATTTCAGATTGATGTTGTTGGTTTGCATGGTATTACCGGCACCAAATCCTGAAAAAGCCGCATCTACCTGACAAAAGTTAAATGTTCCACCACCTCCGACGAAATCGAAATTTTCGACGGAGACTGGAATGCCGTTTTCAGTAAAAATTACTTGGCCAGGTGCATTACCAACGGGATTGCCATATTGTGTACCAAGAACCAGTGATTGAAAGTCAACACACATTTGGGATATTCCAAACGCTGGGAATACGATAATGAAGAATGCTACAACTAAAGATTTTAGTTTCATGGCCTTCCTCCTTTTTGAAGCTTAGACTTCTGCTATCAATAAATTGTGAGTAAGTTCCTTTAACAACCATAAACTTTGGAGTGAATCATTCAGTTGTGGGCCTCAGGTGTGCTGCAGGATTTAGGAATCAATTGCTTAGTTCAAGATAAGAAAAATCACTCATCAAAGCAAGGGAAAAGTTGTACTAAGAAGACTTTCACATCTATTCAAAGAAGACTGTCAAGGTTAAGTAAGCATTTAACGTGGGTTCACCTAACCTTCAATGGTTTGGGTGTATGGGCCCAAAACGCAAAATCATCAAATCGGTCATATAATTTAGCTAGTGTTTGAACGAAAACTCGATTCTTAATGTCATTCCGGCAATCTTTTGAGCCGGAATCTCATCATTTCAGGCAGGAGATTCCCGCTTAAAGCATGCGGGAATGACAGGAAAAGACTGTTTTCGTTCAAACATTAGCTAGCTCTTTGTCAAAATACTTGGCGCGGTGAAGCCGCGTGTAGGATCAAGACAAAGATAACAAATCCCAATGAAACCCAACGGATAAATGCAGCCAACGGATAAAAGCCAATTTCTGAATGTACGAATTGGTCAATCGTTCAGTGAAATAAATGCCTTGGATGGCGCAAAGGTTATTCTGGAGACAGTGAAAGATCATCGGTTCTTTTTGGTGCTGCGGGGCGACGGCCTGGATGGAGAGTTTTCTGAAACCGACCCGCAGGCTACCAACGTTCCTGCGCTGGAGCGAATACAATGAACCTGACCTAATATTTTTCTTTTTGACATTATGATAATGTTTTTATATATTAAGAAAGTTGGCATGTTGTTTGTCAATATTAGCTTAAATAGGCCAACAGCTACATCCCGGCCAATATAATATATTTGCTATTAGGCGTTCATCATAAAAGGTGTTATTAACTCACTTCAGAAAAGCAGCTAAATGGATAGAGAAAAAGAATACGAAATACTTACATCTTTGGAGATTGAGACAACAAAGACGAGACTTCAAACGTTTACTGCAATATTGTCCATAAGCTTCATATTACCTAGTCTTTCTCTTCAGGCTAATAGCGATTCTGTGCTCCATTTTTTCAGCTACCAGATTTCCTTGTCTCAGTTGGTTTTTTTTATGGGTTATTTATTCTATCTGTTCGCTCTTTTTCACTATGCATGGTACCACCGATATGCTCATATATATAGAAGGGCTTTGAAAGATTTAGAGAAAGAACTCAACATTATGGTTTATCGACATAGAGTACGACCCCAAATTGGTCGATTAAAGTTACATTTTGATTGGGCACTGTACATTATGGGCTTAATTTATGGGTTCATAACGGCTAAATTTGTTGGCTGGATATTTTTCTTAATTGGAATCGCAGTAGTTTTTATTCTTTACAGTCTCCTTCTCTTGGCAAGTTTTTGGCAAACTACGGAGCCATTGGAAAAATAATTATTATCAAAAGTTGCAGGGCTATAAGTACTTTTTAAATTAAATGCAGACACTTTTTGATCACAATCATGGCATTCATTAATTCGTATTTTTCCATTCATGCCAGATTTGATAATACCTACCAATTAATAGTGCGAGAAATGAGAAGCGGAGCAAAATGTCAAAGAACAAAATCATTCTAATTATTAGAGACGGTTGGGGTTATTCTAAACAAACTAAGGGGAACGCCATAGCTGCTGCAAACACTCCCTTTGATGACTATTTGAATTCCAATACTAATCCAATTATCCTTCAAGCTCATGGACCCGCGGTCGGATTACCAGAGAGATTTCAAGGTTCTTCAGAGGTTGGACATATGAATATGGGAGCCGGTCGAGTTATTAAACAAGAAGTGACCAGAGTCTATGAGATATTAGAGTCTGGTGAAATCTATAAAACTGATAAATTTAGGCAGATTCTTCAACACCTGAAAAATACAAATGCAAATATTCATTTAATGGGGCTCTTGCAGAATGAGGGTGTTCATGCTCATCAAGAACATTTATTTTACCTGATATCTTTTTTTGCAAAAGCAATGCCAGGGAATAGGGTAATTGTCCATGTATTCTCAGATGGTAGAGATACAGCCCCGCGAAGTGTGTGTTCTTTTTTAGAAGAGTTGGAAAAATGTCTTGAAGATCACGGAAATGCTTCAATTGGAACCCTAATCGGAAGATATTATGCCATGGATAGATCGAACAATTGGAACTTGACCGCTGAAGCTTACAATGCGATTTGTTTTGCAAAAGGAATCAAGATAACAAATATGTCTTCTGCTGTTGAGCATCAATACAAAAGCAGCAAAACGCCAGATAATTATCCTATGTTTGACGAGTATCTACCCTCTTTAATTGCAAATGAGTATAAAGGGGTTCAACGTGGAGATGTGTTAATCAATTATAATTATCGCCAAGATCGTGCTATTCAATTGACCCAAGCTTTTGTTGATACATCCTCTCCCATATATGCACAAAATAAGAATCTGAATCAAGATTTACATTACTATGGGTTAACTCAATACTATGATGAATTCAGTAACTTTCTTATTCCTGCGATTACTAATTTCAATTCTTCAAGCGCATTAGTTGGGAGAGTTATTTCCAATGCGGGTCTTAGGCAGTTGCGTATTGCTGAAACGCAAAAATTTAGACATGTAACTTCATTTTTTAATGGTAAGCTTACTAATCCCTTCTCTTTAGAAGATCGCATTGAAATACCGAGTCAATATGATCCATCTTCCTTTGCAACACATCCCGAAATGAATGCTAAAGAAGTCACTGAATCAGTTCTAAAGAAACTATCAGATCATTATCCTTTCATTCTAATAAACTATGCTAATTGCGATATGGTTGGGCATACCGGTGAATTCTCTGCTGCTGTTAAAGCAGTGGAAGTAGTAGATAAAAATGTAGAAATTGTTTCAAAAGAAGCTATTAAAAATGATTACGCTGTAATAATAACTGCGGATCATGGGAATTCTGAAGAAATGATCGAACTAAAAACTGACGAAATAAAAACCTCTCACACACTAAATCCTGTTAAATTACATGTTTTAAGCCCTTCATCTTCAGTTCATGTTACTAATCTAACTGGCACTCAAGCCATTCTATCAGATATTGGAACGCTAATTTTACGTTTGCTACACCTACCTATTCCTGATGAAATGACATCTAGAAATCTAAATGTCAGCTATAAAAATTGAATGGGTGTATTGAATATTAAAAATGCTAAGATCTTTTTGACGTTCAATTGGAATCCCAATAGCATTCTTTCTAAATAATTCGAGGAGCGGGGAGGGTGGAGCGTAGAGCGATGAGTCGCTCTACGCTCGACGAATATTGGCATCAAAGAGAGAGCTACGTTGAAAATGCAATATGAATAGGTGACGAATGATAAGAGGAGAAGTAACTTTCTTGTTGCACAAATTACTTCAGTTTGTTATATTTTATTTATCATAAGATCAAGAAATCACACCAGACTTTAAATTTAACGTGGAAATAAGAGATTTACTAACAGAGAAGCGACTGTTCAATCTCGAGGAGATGGTCGCCGAGCTCAGTTTAGAGGAATTAAAATCAAAAATAGATGAGGGAGAAATTTTTCATCTAGTGGAAGTTTCTAATGAGGATGGTTTTGATCAGGACCATATTCCGGGTGCTATAAATATTCCATTGAATACTCTTAGAGAAAGTGCCGATCAAAAGTTTCGGAAATATGAACAAATTGTTGTTTACTGTAAAGAGTCTACCTCCAGTGTAGGCGTTGCGTCTGCTCGACTTTTGCAGCGATTAGGGTTTTCCAATGTCTTGTTATTTAGAGGTGGAAAAGAGGTCTGGCAAAAGGCGGGTTATCCTTTAGCAGGTTAGCAGTTGGAGAAGAATGTGGCAGAGTGAAGGAGTCTTGAGGTGTTTGAGTGTTAAAGTGTAAAAGTGTTTATGCGACCGCGCAAAAAGAAGACGGTCACCGCGTACTGGTCGATCTGTTTTGGCCAGAAGGGTTACAAACACGATATGCCTATGTTGACGAATGGCTGCAAGAACTGGGACCTTCTTACGATTTACAACGCTTCCATTTTAGTACCTCTAATTGGGAAAACTATAGGTCTTTATATATGCAGGAACTGTTATCAACCAACCAAAAGAAAAAGCTGTTAGAGGAAATCGCAAGAAAGTCCCGAAATAGGGAGGTTACTTTGTTGTATGGGAACAAGGACCCGGTGCACAATCATGCTGTGCTTCTGAAAGACGTTATCGAAAGTAACTTGCTTAAAAATGATAAATCTTAGCGGGGCGGAGCCGCAATTGCAAATTGCAAAATGAAAAATGCAAATTGAAAAATCGATTTCGCACCTCTCAATAATGACGCCCAAGGCAAATGACTTGAATGGCTTAATGACTCGGCGTGGTAACACTGTGATTAGGTTGGCAGAAAATTTTTTGCAAAATAAACGAAGATTCAACTCTCAGCAGATTAGAGCAGCAAGCTGCAAGGATAGCCGATCCATGAGTATCAAAATATTATGTGATGTAACCGCAATACGCCCAGACTAGTCGCAGAGGACACTGAGAAGGAAAAAAATGAACGAAAATGATTTTAATGTGGGAGCAACCATTTAACCTGAAGTATTCATAAATTCTACCACAAAGGCACAAAGGTCACTAAGAATCTTGAACTTATGTCACAAAGAATTTGAAAACTCAGTTTATCAACTTCAGCTTCTATCTGTCTTTGCAATTCTCTATTGTTTCTTTATTCATAAAGCTTTGTGTACTTTGTGACTTTGTGGTCATAAATTATTCAGGTTAGATCCCTAGCGGCCTTAGCGTCTTCTTGGAGTTCTTTGCGGTTAGAGAAATTGTTTGTTTATGCAATCGTTAGCTTTGCTATGAATCCAAAGAAAGATAATCCATGACACACGATGAACTTCCTATTCCGCCCCACTTCGATCCGGATAAAGTTGACGAAGTTTGGAAAGTCTCGTATCAGGAGAGAGCCGAGCAAGCAGAGAAGTGGGCAAAACAACATAACATAAGAGCTGCGGCCAATGATACCTTCAAGATTTGTTTGGTCGCAGTAGACGTGCAGAATACATTTTGCATTCCTAAATTTGAATTATATGTCGGTGGTCGTTCCGGTACTGGCGCGGTTGATGACAATCGCAGATTGTGTGAATTCATTTATCGAAATCTTGGCGTGATTACTCAAATATGTCCGACCATGGACACGCACCAACCGATACAGATTTTCCACAGTATCTTTTTGGTAAACGACCGAGGGGAGCATCCAGCCCCATACACACTAATTTCTGAGGAAGACATAACGAAAGGCGTTTGGAAGTTTAACTCTAAGGTCAGTCACACTCTTCAGATTAAAGAAGATTATGGGCAGCAACTCCTCTTGCACTATACCAGGAACCTTAAACAGAGCGCAAAATTTGATCTAACCATTTGGCCATATCATGCCATGTTGGGCGGCATTGGCCATGCTCTTGTTTCCTCAGTTGAGGAAGCCATCTTTTTCCACAGCATAGCACGGAATAGTCAGCCGAATTTTCAGATTAAAGGAAATGAGCCGTTTACCGAGCATTATTCGGTGCTCGGACCGGAGGTGTTGGAGGGTCCGGATGGAAAGCCGATCGCTCAGAAGAACACCGAGTTAATCAAGAATCTTTTGCAATTTGATGCGGTAGTGATCGCGGGACAGGCTAAAAGTCATTGTGTGGCCTGGACTATTGATGATTTATTAGAAGACATGTATGCTAAAGATAAGAAACTGGCCGAGAAAGTGTATCTGCTGGAAGATTGCACCTCCCCAGTGGTGGTAGCCGGAGTGATAGATTATACGGATCAAGCGACTGCGGCCTTTCAGAGGTTTGCTGAGGCGGGAATGCATGTGGTGCGCTCAACGGTTCCAATAGATAGTTGGCCTGGAATCAGTCTTTGAAATATCTGTACATGCCGCTAGAAACTTAGCTGAAAAGTCCCAAAATGCTCCAGCAGGCGTCGACGCCTGCGTCTTAGGTGGTTGTCTTTACGTCGGGCGAGGACGCCCAACGGAGCAGAGCATCAGGGTTTCAGCCGAGTTTCTAGATAAAGGAAGTGCTGTCCATCGCCAACACCGACAGAATGTAGCCAGCGGTTTACCGATGCTGGATGGCGTCATTAGTTTTAATCATCGGGATGGAGACAGGATATGAAAATTTTCGTAACGCGTCCGATACCTGAAGCCGGACTGGCTCTTCTGGGCCAGAGCTTCCCAGATTATCAGATGAATACGGAAGACCGGGTTCTGAAGCGGTCGGAACTTCTGGAAAAAGTGAAAGGTGCTGATGCGCTCTTAACCCTACTGACTGATACAATTGATGCAGAGCTACTTGATGCTGCCGGACCGCAATTAAGAATGGTTGCCAACATGGCGGTTGGATTTGACAATATTGATTTAGCGGCCGCCACGGCTCGTGGGGTCATGGTCACCAATACGCCAGGTGTGTTAACCGATGCCACGGCTGATCATGCTTGGGCGCTGCTGTTTGCTGTTGCCCGTCGTATTCCGGAATCGGAAAATTTCTTGCGTACGGGAAAATTTACGAGCTGGGGTCCACTCATGTTTTTGGGTGCTGACGTCACGGGTCGTACTTTGGGGATCATCGGCGCTGGTCGCATTGGCCAGGCAGTGGCAATGAAATCTCGTGGCTTCAACATGCGTGTGCTGTATTCAGACGAGGTCCCAAATACTGGACTCGAGCAGGAAATCAGCGCCCGTAAGGTAAGTGTAGAGGAATTGCTGTCTGAATCAGATTTTGTCTCAATACACGTTCCTCTGTTTGAGAGTACGAGACATTTGATTAACGCGAAATCGCTCAGGATGATGAAAAAGAGTGCTTATTTAATTAATACCAGCCGCGGACCAGTGGTGGATGAAGCCGCTCTTGCAGAGGCATTGAGCAAGGGCATAATCGCGGGCGCAGCTCTCGATGTGTTTGAGAATGAACCTGAGGTTCACCCAAAATTGTTGAAGCTAAACAACGTAGTGCTTACGCCACACACAGCCAGCGCCACAATTGATACCAGGAATAAGATGGCTACCATGGCGGCCCAGAATTTAGTGGATGGTTTAAATGGTAAAAAACCAACCGACTTGGTAAACCCAGAAGTTCTAAGCGCTTAGTGAGCGCACATCGACAGTTTTTCGTCGATATGTTGAACTTGCAAAGTTGTTCACGCACATTAAAATTCGAAACTCGAATATCGAAAATCGAAATAAATTCAAAACTCGAAATTCAAATGTTCTAAACCGTTTTGAATTTTGATCATTCGTATTTGTCACTAAACTTCCAAAGTTTAGTAAAGTTGTGATTTCAAAAAGCGTGCCTAAGGCATCATGAGGAGGAAAGATTAGCCCATACTTCACGAGTACTCATTCGTTTGTATTTTGTCGTTCTGTTCAGCTCAACTGCAAAAGAGAGGTGCCGTGGCTTGAATATTATTGATAAGATAATCGTTCGGACCATTCGTGTGGTCCCCAAGTTCTTGGTCAAACGCGCTTCCACCAGATACATCGCAGGCCCCACCTTGGACGAGGCTGTGCGGGTGGTAAGAAGTCTGTATGATGAAGGATGTTGCGCGACTCTGGATGTTCTGGGAGAAGGCATCAAAAATAGAGACGAGGCTGAAGCGGCGGTGCAGGAATATTCAAAAGCGCTTCAAAGAATCGAGCAAGAAAAGTTAGACTCTAACATTTCCGTGAAACTCACCATGCTGGGACTGAAGCTTGATGTAAATTTCTGTCTCGAGAATATGCGCAGGCTTGTTAAAACAGCCGAAGAATTTGGCAATTTCGTTCGAATTGATATGGAAGACTCTACTTGTACCAGCGACACACTGAGAATTTACAGCGAACTTAAAAAGGATTTTGAAAATGTAGGATTTGCGATTCAAGCTTACTTACGGAGAAGTCTTCAGGATATTCGGGGGCAAATGGACAGCGATTCGATGATTAATGTGCGTGTTTGCAAAGGCATTTATATCGAGTCTCGTGATATTGCGTATAAGGACCAGGATATTATCAACTCAAATTTTATGTTACTTGTAGAAGAACTGCTCCGCAACCGGAATTATGTGGGAATTGCCACGCACGATGAAAAGCTGGTATGGGCATCTTATAAAATCATAGATGAGCTCAAACTGGCCAGAGAGGATTATGAATTTCAGATGCTTCTTGGTGTGGATGAGCAGCTCAGGCGCATTATTTTAAAGGATGGGCACAAGCTGAGAGTCTACGTGCCCTATGGGCAAAAGTGGTACGAGTACTCAATTCGACGCCTGCAAGAAAACCCACGGATAGCTGGATATGTGGTTAAGAATTTCTTTGGATTGAGCAGCTAACATGAGAGGTGCTTACAAGCGTCATGAGACGCTGACCCCGAATGCTTCCAGCCTCAGCGTCTTATGGAAGTAGTTCAGTTTTTTGGGTAGGACCATTGAGTTAAATATTTCATTTCGTGGGATTGTTGCATGGTTCCATTGTTGAATTGTTAGTCAGGGCCAAGAGTACAACAATGGAACATATGTTTTTAAACATACTGAGAGAAAACACTCAGTTTAGTTGTCTTTATATATAGAAAGCTAAAATAGAATATCCGAGCGCTTCAGCGCTTAGATTCATAGAACTACCGCGGAACCTCAGCAACACTAACATAACACCAACGATCCAACAGTCATCCTCGTCAACATCCTGCGACAGTCTGGTCTGAGGTCTGACAAATTTCTAAACCACTTTATGAATTGTATGCTTTACTGCACAAACATGCCAACAAATAGTTGGTGCAATAACATAAAACTAATATTAAAAAAGAAGGAGGGATGGGTGTCATGACAAAAAATGCGCTGGTCATAAGTGGAGGAGGCTCTAAGGGAGCTTTTGCCGTCGGTGCTATCGAATATATGGTGAAGGAATTAAATATCGATTTTGACATCGTTGCTGGAACGAGTATTGGGGCTTTGATCACTCCGCTCGTAATAACAAATGACATCAGTGAACTAGTCACAATTTTTAGTTCTTTAGAAACTAAAGAACTGTTAAGAAAACGATGTCTATTGTTGGCGTTACTCTGCTATGATTCAATCTATGATGTTACACCTGGCTGGAAAATAATTAAGAAAGTAATAAATGAAGAAAAAGCTCAAAAAATTCTTGACTCAAAAAAACTGATGTTTCTCACAACGGTCAATCTTCAGACCGGACAAGTTGTTTATTTCCAGAGTGGACCTCTAGCCAAACTAGATGACAGAACCAGGGTCATTCGAATTGAGACGCGCGATCAGCTTCTCAAAGCCGTTCTGGCCTCGGCAAACCAGCCTGTTCTGATGAGTCCGGTGCAGGTGATGCCAGATAGCGATCCCGCTAGCCAATATGTCGATGGTGGCGTACGTGAGTTAGCACCTCTCAGAATTGCAATCGACACCGGAGCTACGAATATCTATGCAATTGTCCTTGCACCAGAGCAACATGAACCAGAAAACGTGTGGTTTAAGAAAATACCAAAGATTTTGCTGAGAACGGTTAGTCTTTTTGTCCAAGAGGTCACCCTAAATGATTGCGAAATTGCCAAATTATATAATAAGGGAATCCATTACCACAATACCCTTAAGGAACGAATCGTGGAGAGATTTAATCTGAACTCAGAAGAAGCGGAAGAGCTCTTTTCGGCAGTAGAGCCTCTGAACCCGTTTAAGGACAAGCGAATCGTATCTCTTCATATTATACGGCCCGAGCATGAATTACCAAGCGAGGATCTTGACTTTGAGCCTCAGGTCCTAGTAGATATGCTCCAACTTGGGAAAAGCAGAGCCGCTGAAATCTTGGGCGGAGCCGTCTCAACTGGTGAGCCAACGTAATAACAAAGTTATCTGCACTTAATTTAAGACATTAGAATGTTCCAAAAATCTCCCTCAAATCTTGAATCAATCGATTGTCTGAATTAGGAATAAATGGCGTGATCGCTTTCAAAAATCTAGACGTTACTAAGGTAGCCTTATAGAACTGTTGCTATTGATAGTTTCATGATACCACCAATTCCACTGAAGGTCTGCTCTGAAAGTCGTCTTACTTTCCTCTCCTAAAGAACATACCAACACCGAAGCAAATACTGACCTAGGCACGCAGGCGGCTTCTTTGCCGGGTACTGTGCCATTTCTTACACTAGCGTCGCACCTCTCCTCCAAACTGGAATATAATGTATTAGAAATATTGTTGATATGCTTAAGTAGCTTGGTTTATATGCGGACCGCCCAGAACCTGAGTCAACTGAAAATTGCTAAGTGATGTTTTTATAAAATAATGTGAAGGAATTGCAAAGTTTATCTTCTGTCAAATACTATCCGTTTATTTATATCAGATCTTAAGACATAAATAGTAAGTTTCCGTTTAATAAGCTAAAACTTTGAAACATATTAATTCTTAGGATCATGCTGGTCGATAAAACAACATATTTTTCAGTCTAAACAATAAGTAGCCCAACACATTTCATATAGAAGAAATCGTAAAGGATAAGACACTCTAGTAATACATTTACTTCTAATAAAGATAATTATGTCCAATGAAAATGATGATATAGATCTTGTGCTGGAAGCACGAAAGAAAGCCAAGAAGAGAGCTGAGAGAATTGTGGAAGAGATAAGACTAGAGGCGAATGAGCGTATCCCAGAAAATATTGCAAAAATAAGGAGGGAGCACGTTATTAAGAGAGTCAAAAACTTTTTCAATAATAATAACGTCGATTCAGAAGAATAAGGTATTTACAATCAAGTTCATTGGTCAACTTTTTTCTAAACAAATGTGCCTTCCAAATTTCTTAGCTGTCTCCACTATTCTGGGTATTACTAGAAATGCGGGCATTGTCTGATCATATTGGACAATTTTATCTTAAGTAATGCCATAGTCATTAAGTCATTTATCCCCGAAACGAGATTGTAGGTTAGAGCCCAATATAGGAACCGTTTTACCCACCCGCCTAGAAAGATCACTCTTCGAGCTGCATTTCTGCTTGCCTTATAAGACCATTGGCGCGCGCGAGCTGATACTGTCACTCAGTCTATCAACGGCTTCACGTCACTTGAAGCCCCAATACACCCAATTGGATAAATTTTTTTTCTTCAAAATAAACTTTTGTGATGTATTAGAAAGGGTGATTTTGGATTTATAAATTGCTTCAACCAAGATCGACAGAGAATTAACACGGGCATCGTCAACATAGAAAGATAGTGGGCTACCAGCCTTACAGACAAATATTATACTATTTTTCTGACGATGCCCGTTTTTAATTAGCCGCCAATTTTTTTTCTTTTCAAGAGATATTCAAAGAGAGCGCGGTCGTAACTCTCTTTGGTATTTAGTAGAACGTAATCTATCTGGTTTTCCCGGCAGACTTTCTTATATTGGTTTAAGAATTCCTCCACTTGAGTTTGATATTCTTGCCGTATGTGCCAAGGCTGCGTGTTGATTTCTTCGCCGGTTTCCATATCTTTAAATAGTGCGTCCTGTTGAAATTCAAAGGACAATTCCAACGGGTCTAAAACGTGAAATACAATGACCTCGTGCTTTTTGTGACGAAAATGTTTAAGTCCTGAAATCACTTTTTCTGGCTCATCAAATAGATCAGAAAACAAAATAATTAACCCCCGACGCTTGATTCGTTCAGCCATTTGGTGAAGTGCGGCACCTATATTTGTCTTAGCACTGCACTTAGCGTGGTCTAACTCTTTTAAGATTTGATTCAAATAGGTAGTTACCGAACGAGGAGGAAGATATTTGCGAATTATTTCATCGAAGAGAAGCAGCCCCACCGCATCCCGCTGGCGAATCATCAGGTAAGTGAGGGCACCCGCCAAGTAGGTTGCATATTGCAATTTGCTAATTCCATTAGAGGAATAGTCCATAGAGGCAGATGAATCCATCAGAATGTACGATTTTAGATTAGTCTCCTCTTCAAACTCTTTGACATAAAAGCGGTCGGTTTTACCATAGACTTTCCAGTCAACATGCTTTATTTCATCTCCTGGCATATAGGGACGGTGCTCGGCAAATTCTACACTAAAGCCATGGTATGGGCTTTTGTGCAGGCCGGTTATAAAGCCTTCGACCACCAAGCGTGCTCTTAATTCCATTGAGGTGAGCTTGGAGATGAGTTCGGGATTGAGGTATTTACGATAGTCTTCGGCTTGCGATACCGTCATCTATTTCACCTCATTTTTTAAGAGTCGTTCTACTATATCCACCGCACCAATGCCCTCAGCTTCTGCGTTAAAATTTGTTACCAGACGGTGACGGAGAACAGGCTTGGCAACGGCCTTTACATCTTCTATTTCTGGAGTAGGATGACCATTTAGTATTGCGCGGGTCTTAGCTCCTAGAATCAAATATTGCGAGGCTCGCGGTCCGGCACCCCAGCTAATCCAGTCTCGAATGAAATCTGGGGAGCCGTTATAGTTAGGTCGGGTGTTGCGAACTAAATCTACCGCATAATCGATAACATGATCAGCTACTGGAACCCGACGGACCAATTCCTGCAACTTCAAAATATCCTCCGAATTCAAGATTACCTTGAGCTCCGCCTGGTAGGCACTGGTCGTGGATTTGACTATTTGAGCTTCTTCTTGCTGGGATGGATAGTCCACCCACAGGTTAAACATAAATCGGTCCAACTGGGCTTCTGGTAGGGGATAGGTTCCCTCTTGTTCTATTGGATTTTGAGTCGCCAGAACAAAGAACGGTTCTTCTAATTTGTAGGTAGTACCAGCGGCAGTCACTTCGTGCTCCTGCATGGCTTGAAGGAGTGCGGCTTGCGTTTTCGGCGGTGTTCTGTTTATTTCATCTGCCAAAACGATGTTTGCAAATACCGGCCCTTTGACAAATTTAAAAGCTTTGTGACCCGTAGTGGTGTCCTCTTCAATAATCTCCGTACCGGTGATATCCGAAGGCATCAAATCCGGTGTAAACTGAATTCGGTTGAATCTTAAATTTAGAACGTTTGCCAATGTGCTGATTAGAAGGGTCTTAGCTAAACCCGGGACCCCGATCAGCAAACAGTGCCCCCTGGCTAACAAAGATATGAGCAACTCATCAATTATTTTTTTCTGACCCACTATTATTTTTCCAATTTCTGCTGTGATTTTTTCATGGGCTGTCCTAAGCTGTTCAACAATTTCCAAATCGCTCGATTTAGGAGCCGTTACCGCCATACATCCTCCAATCTTATAAATCTCTGAGAACTTAACTTAGAAAAACTACAATAGACTGACCAAAGTATCTCAACTTATCATGTAACTATTCAGGTTCAATCCGAAAGGCAAAACTATTTAGGGCAAAACAATTAA
>JBHIAW010000053.1:0-16048 GCA_046758765.1 bacterium | reverse complement strand
TCAGCTCAAAGAGGTAGAAAAACCTACTCCCAAGGACAATGAAGTACTGATAAGAGTATATGCGGCAAGCGTAACGGCAGCGGACGGCATGATGCGAACGGGAACACCCTTTTACGGCAGGTTATTCATTGGTCTCACGAGACCAATGAACCCCATACCTGGGACTGGGTTCGCAGGAGTGGTTGAAGCAGTAGGCAAAGATGTAAAGCTATTTAAAGAAGGTGACCAAGTTTTTGGAGAAACTGGCTTGGGTTTTGGTGCTCATGCCGAGTATGTATGTATGCCTGAAGAGGGGGTGTTGGCAACGTTACCGAACAACATGACTTATGAAGAAGCCGCTCCTGTCTGTGATGGGGCTTTAACCTCATTGAGTTTCCTTAAACATATTGGAAAAATTCAGAGCGGGCAAAACGTTCTTATCAATGGTGCTTCTGGAAGTTTAGGGACCTCTGCGGTACAGCTTGCCAAGCACTTTGGGGCAGAAGTTACCGGCGTATGCAGTGCAAGGAACTTAGAAATGGTGAAATCTCTTGGTGGCGATAAGGTCATGGATTATACGAAAGAGGATTTTACCAAGACCGGGCAGACCTACGACATTATCTTTGACACGGTGGGTAAGAGCTCATTTTCTCGCTGTAAAGGCGCACTAAAGCAAAAAGGGGTCTATCTTTCACCTGTCCTTAGCCTACCACTTCTTCTTCAGGTGTTATGGACTTCAAAGATCGGCAGTAAGAAAGTGAAGTTTTCGGCCACAGGCCTACGACCCGCTTCTGAGCTTCGAATACTCCTCAAAGAGCTTAGGGAACTCATTGAGGCGGGAAAGATAAAGTCGGTCATTGATAGACGCTATCCGTTGGAACAGACTGCCGAGGCTCACAGGTATGTCGAAAAAGGACACAAAAAGGGAAATGTAGTAATAACTTTGGAGCATAATAACAACCTAACGGCGTATTAGCTCACAAAAATGGATGAGATCAGCGGCTGTTCCCCCTACGGCGCTTCTACCATCGCGGGCGGAGATGGGAGTCGTTTCCCCAGTGAGAACGAGCTGGCAGGTGCGCGTTTCCAGGGTGAGCACGTCGCCAAGATTGCCAAGAAGCTGACGACCTGAGGGGACAATTAAGGAGGGCTCTACCGCTCTTTTTCTACAATTAATATGACACAATTACCGAATAAATGCCATCTAAAAGCGAGAGCATGAAAATGAAAAACTTCAATCAAAAATACGGACCCTGGGCGCTCATTACCGGGGCGTCCTCGGGAATCGGAGAATCCTTTGCCAGCCAATTAGCAGCCAAAGGATTGAACCTGGCATTAGTTGCCAGACGCAAGGACAGATTGGATGCGCTTGCGCAAAAACTTGAAAAGCGATTTCACATAGAAACAAAGACAATTGGAGTGGATTTGCTACATCAGGATTTTCTTGAGCCAATAAAGCAAGTTACTGATGATCTGCAAATAGGCTTGTTGGTTAACAATGCCGGGCTTTGGAAAATGAATAGTTATATCGAGACATCCTTGGAAGACGAATTCAATATGATTGATCTGAACATTAAAGCTCCTTCCATTCTGACACATCATTTTGCGAAAAAAATGAAACCAAAAATTTTAATCACTGGAGCCACCGGAACAACCGGTCAGTATGCAATTCAAGCCTTAATGGAAAAAGGCGCTGATTTAAGAGCTATGGTCAAAACGATAGACGATAGGAGTAAATCACTTGAAGAGCTCGGCGTAGAAGTCGTTCAAGCCGATTTCCTTGATCTTCACGGTCTACGAAAAGCTTTGAATGGTGTAAACAGAGCTTATTTCGTTTATCCATTTATGGATCATTTACCAAAAGCAGCAGGTTATTTTGCCAAGGTTGCAAAAGAACAAAACATAGAACTCGTTGTGAGTATGTCACAGATGAATGTTCATGAAGGCACAAACAGCCCAGCTTCGCAAAACCATTTGATTGCGGAAGATATATTGGATTGGGCCAACGTTGGTGCGGTACACATCAGACCGGCTTTGTTTGCCTGGAATTATTTGGGAATGGCGGCGCCGACGGTGGTAAGCGAAAAGAAATTCTATTTTCCAAATCCTGAGGCAAAGTACACCATCGTGCATCCGCAGGGTATCGGTGAAGTGGTGGCAGAAATTCTCACCGATGAAAATATCCAACAACATATCGGTCAAAGATATGAGCTGTCCGGCAGCAGAATTTACAACGGCAGCGAAGTGGCGGATGAAATTGGCAAATTGTTGAATCAGACGATCGAGTACGTTCCGATTCCGGTAGAAATGTGGATAGAGGCCATGAAAAACGTGCCCACCGTGAATGCGTTTTTAGCCACGCACCTGAAAGAATTCAGCAGAGATATTGCACTGGGTAAGTTCAATAAGACTACGGATGTGGTAAAAAACATGACCGGGCATGAACCGAGATCGTTCGAAGAATACCTTACTGAACACAAAGACGTATTTCTGAATTAATCCAAATGGTGAGGTCCATGAAGTTCAATGTAAACAAAGAGCTTTTCCCTTTTAAAAATAATTTCCTTCAATTTGATGACGGAACGAAAATTCATTATGTAGATGAAGGGGAAGGCCCGGTTTTATTGATGCTTCACGGGAATCCCACATGGTCATTTTTGTATAGGAAAATGATAGCGGTCCTCAAAAGTGATTTCAGATGCATCGCTCCCGACTTTCCCGGGTTTGGATTATCAGAGCAAACAGACACTTTTGACTTTCTTGCCGAATCGCATAGCAAGGCATTAGAAGAATTTCTTCTGAAATCAAACATTGATCGCTTCATCCTGGTAGCCCAGGATTGGGGCGGACCGATAGGGCTCCGTGTTGCCGAAAAATATCCTGACAAAATTAAGGGAGCCATTTTGGGTAACACCTGGGCCTGGCCATTAAAAGGCAATTATCGCTCTGAGGGTTTCAGTTGGCTAATGGGTGGTCCCGTCGGCAGGTGGATGGCAAAATCCTTTAACGGTGTGTGGCAGGTATTCATGAAAAAAGGCTTTTACAAAAAGCCATCAAAAGAAACGCTGGCCATGTACAAAGCGCCCTTTGCTGACAATAGGAATCGTATCCAAACAGCGATTTTCCCCAGGCAGCTCGTTAAAGCTTATGAATTCGAAAAAGCCGTAGAACAGAATTTGAATAAAATAGGAAGCACTCCGGTGCTCTTTACCTGGGGTACAAAAGACTTTGCTTTTAGAGAAGACCAGTTGGAACGATTTAAAGAACACTTCCCAAATCATCAAACTCAATTACTGGAAGCCGGGCATTTTTGGCAAGAGGAGCAGGGAGAAAATGCCGCTGATTTGATAACAGCATGGTATCAAAATAATTTTTAAAAGGCTTCTTTTGGGCATCATGGCCAATCGAAAATTATTTATTTGTTATTGCTACATACTTTAGGAGCTCTAAGTGAAAGCTCAAGAAAAAACCAAAGAACAACTCATTATAGAACTGAAAGATATGCAAAAGCAGTTAACCAACCTGAAAAAAGCAAAGGACCGTTACAAGCAAGCTGAGGAGAGGCTCGAACAGCTCCGGCGGCGGAACGATCTCATCCTGAATTCGGCAGGTGAAGGGATTTATGGTCTGGACCGGAACGGGCTTACTACATTTGTGAATCCCGCAGCGGCCCGGATGCTCGGCTGGGCACCGGAAGAACTGCACGGTAAACCCCAACATGCCGTCATTCACCATACGAAGCCGGACGGCCAGCCCTACCCCAGGGAAGAATGCCCTATTTATGCAGCCTTTAAAGATGGAAAAGTTCATCTCGTAAACAACGAGGTCTTCTGGAGGAAAGACCGCACCAGTTTTCCAGTGGAGTATACGATTTTGCCAATGGATTTACAAAAAGAAAAGAAGGGAGCGTTATTGTGAAAAGACAATCAATTGTAAGAGGCGTCCCAGCGAGGTGGAAATCCTGGCTTTGTACAAAATCAGAAAGGAGCCGAAATGGAACACCTTTTAAAGAAAATTCGCCTGACAAAATACGACAAAACAGCGGCAGGGATTCGTGTCATGAGCCGAATGATCATCCTTTCCTTTTGCAAAAATTTTTTCTCTGAACGTTTGGTTAATCGGTTTGCCTTTTTAAAATCGGTTTGTTTTCTCACAATTCTAATTAAGTTCAATAAAAACATCTCTGTTCCCTCTGCGTTCTCTGCGGTTTATGAATACTGCAAGTCAACACTTTGACAAATGCCTGAATTTTTTCCTTGCTTTAACAAAAGATTTCTCATATTTTTATATTTTAACAAACCTGATACTTTAAAGAGAGGGCTGATGATGCCCGTAAGACAAAACAATAGAGTCGATAGCCTTGAGCGCATCACGTTCAAGATGACTTCCAGCCTCGATCTTCAGGAAGTTCTAACCGCAATTCAAATTAATTCACTAATACTATTGCTCATTGTCGGAAAGGAGGTGAGATAAGAGACACATACAAAATAATTAATAGTTGCATATATAATTTCGGAGAGGAGGATGCACACATGAAATCCCTCAAACATTCACTAATTGCAGTCCTCTTTGGGTGCTTCTCATAATGAGCTTCACATCGCTGCTATCTGCACAACTTCTTAATTCTTGAAAAATTGCCAAGGAGAAACCAAATGAGAATTAAATATTTATTGGGTTACGCAATCTTTGTCATGCAAATGTTAACATTTTTAGCAATTTCATCGAGTAACATTTTGGCACAAGATAAGGAAGAAGAGGAAATACCCAAGGAGCAGATTCCCGTTGAAGAACGGGAGACCGGAGATAGTTTTATCGAAAATGTTGGTGAACTGCCTGGAAGAATTGTAACATTGCCTTTGCAACTGTTTTTTAAGGGGCTCAGTAAAGTCGCAGGGGTAATAGACTACCACGAGATTGTTCTTAGAGTCACTGACTGGCTTACGAATGAAGATGGCACTAGAAAGGTTAGGCCCATTTTCACGCCGGTTTCTGGCGGAGGTTTGATTTTTATTCAAGATAATCTTTTCAAACATGGTATGAAATTTAGAGCATTGGGTAGTTACGGCACTCGAACGCGCAGGCACTTTTATGGCGGTTTGAGAGACCCTCAACTTTTCGCGCCAAAATTTGGATTGCATTTGGCAGGATTTTATCAAAGAAAGCCTGACGAAGATTTTTTTGGAATAGGCAATGATTCGCGAAAAGCTGATCAAACGAATTATCTGCACGAAGAGAGCCGTTTTGCAATTGATTTAATATCCGTCCCATTAAGCGCGGTGCAGTTTTCCGCTGGATTTTCTTACAGCAATGTTAATGTCAAAAGAGGCCGCGATCCAAATCAACCCTCGCTTCAAGATTCAGCATCTGTATTTTTTGATGATCCAATTCCGGCACTATTTGGTGCGGAAATGTGGTCCCTTCTTTTCAAAATCTATCATGACTCCAGAAACGCCACCGGACATCCTACCAAAGGAGGAGAAGAGTATTTGTCCATCGAGTTTTCTAAGGAGCTAGATGGGAGTGAATTTGGATTTCTTAAGTACCAGATCGATTTGCGGCGGTATATTGAACTATTTTACAAACGTGTGCTTGCTTTGAAGGTACGGACGGAAATCACAAAGAATCTTGCAGGCCAACAGATTCCGTTCTACAGGCTTGCTGGTTTAGGAGGAGGAGATAATTTGCGCGGCTACCGACCCGTTCGCTTTCGCGATGAAGATTTGATGTTCGTTAGTGCTGAGTATCGATTTCCCATTCATAGTATGGTGGTAGCGACAGTCTTCATAGAAGAAGGCAGAGTTTTTTCCAATATTTTCGATGACTTTACCTTCAGCGATTGGAAATATAGTTTTGGCGGTGGATTTCGATTTAGGGCAAGAAGCGGCAATTTGACGGCGATTTTTGACATTGCCAAATCTAAAGAACAAATAAGATTTATCTTTGGATTAAATACGGAATTAAGGAGGTTCTAAGATGGCTGAGAAAATCAAAATATTAGCGTCAATTTTTTTCTTGTGTGGCTTTTTAATGGTAAGCTTGAATTGTGCCTCCCAAAAGCATTACACCTCCCTGCCATTAATCACAGAAGAAAATGATGTTATGTCCATACCTAAGCCGAAACCAAGAAAGGTCAGCCTTTATGAAGACGCTATTGAGAATATATTCAGGCGTGAAATAGATGAGTATTCAAACTTCTCCTGGCACATTCGTAACGCTACGAATAATCATAAACAAGCTAAAAACATAAATGCTTTGGATGAGGTGCCGAACTCAACCTGGTTTACTAATCGAAATGGGAAGCATCCAATGTCTATAGAAGAACTAAAGCGCGGTCCAAATCGAGGAACGGGTCCCGCTATGGATGGCCCTTTGACCATCGTCGCTGCAAAGGTTGAAGGCGTATCCCCAGGCTTTCGTGTTAAAGACCGTAAAGGAGACATCTATTTTATTAAATTCGACATGAAAGGTTATCCCAAGTTAAATACCGCGGCAGAAGTGATTACATCAAAATTTGTTTACGCAGCGGGCTACAACATACCCGAGTATTATTTGAGCACACTTGATCCTAAGAAGCTGCGAATTGCTAAAGGGGTTACGGTGAAGAATCGATGGGGCCGGGAGGTACCGATGACATTAGACTATGTTGAGCAGTTACTAAGTAAATGTCATTCCAGTCGCGACGGGACTTATCGGATTGTAGCCAGTAAAGCACTTGAAGGCGTGCCGATTGGGCCATTTTCATACGGCGGTCGCCGTAAGGACGACCCGAATGATCTGATTCCCCATCAACACCGCCGCGAACTGAGGGGGTACAAAGTTATTGCTGCCTGGCTAAATAATTTCGACACCAGGGCAACTAATACATTAGACATGTACGTCTCTGAAAGCGGTAAGAGTTTTGTTCGCCATTATATCATCGACTTTGGGAGTTGTCTTGGCAGTGCTGGTTCTGGACCTGCTGTACCCGAACGCGGACATCACGGTGCAATTAGCCTGGGAAACATGTTCTTAAAAATGATAACCTTAGGGTTGTGGGTGGAGTCTTGGGAAAAAGAACCCTGGTTGGTTAGCCTGTCAGTTGGGTATTTTGAATCAAGACTTTTTCGCCCTGGTAATTATGCTTTTGTTACCCCTAATCCAGCCTTTCAAAGGGCGACGGAATTGGATGGATTTTGGGGAGCAAAAATTGTTATGTCATTTACCGACGAACAAATTCGTGCCATTGTAGAAACTGGAGAATACAGCAACCCAAAAGATGAAGAATATGTCATAAAAACACTGATTGAAAGGCGGGACAAAACAGGCCGGTATTGGTACAGTAAAGTGAACCCTTTGGACAACTTTCGTATTAATGAAAGCACTAATGAACACTACCACATACGATTTGACGATTTATCAGTTAAAGCGGGCTTCGAAGAAGCTTCTAACACGGTCTATCGGTTTAAACTTTGCTACCGTGATAAAGAATTATTGAGAAGGTATTATGTCTCAGAGGGCCATCCGTTGATTCCATTAGTTTCTAAAATCAAAAGCGTGATGGAGCATTATTTGACACATCGTTTAAATCAAAGAGAAAACGTTTTTCATTTCAAAATCCAGACCAAACGAGGAAACCAGAGCGGGTGGGGTAAATACGTTAAGATATTTTTCAATTACCCAATAACTAACGGGAAGCTGCCACAAATAATTGCGATCGAAAGGGAAAATTAAGAAGGAAAGATTGCTCCACATTTGTAATCAAAAAGGGAGAGGAAAAAATAAGTTGGCTAAGAAGTTTATTCGTATAAGTCATAGACTTAGCGGTACCAAACTAGCCGAGGGGCCGGTAGGCTGGGGCATCACCCCTTTTGAAGGCAACCTGTACATCAGACGGAAATTCCTGTTGACCGACGGTTTCAAGCCGAATTTTATACCAGGATTCTGTCCCTACAAGTTCCTCTATGTGTGGCTGGATTTAAGATTAGAAGATCAAAGCAGGGTAAGAAATCTCGGCTGGCTGTATTGGCTACCAAACCCGCTTTTCCCTTTCATTTGGTATCGTGTTGGATTGCCGCGGGTGCATCCAGAGCTGGTGGTTGAGGAATTTGAAAAGCTACCGAACGAAGTCTAACTGTCTACGATTTAATTGACACAGCGGCCAAGAGAATTGAGCAATTTCGTGCCGGAAGTCGGATTTTAAATTCGTGGCTAAGAGCCGCCTGACTCAATGTTTTACGATAATCTGAATAATGGAGTTGTTATGGAATATTGGTTTATGCTCCCCATTTCCATTCTTATTGCTACAATAGCTATGGCTTCAGGCGTAGAAGGGGCAACTTTTTTTACGCCTCTGTTCATCCTCGCCTTAGGCCTTCCCCCAGATATTGCGATTGGAACAGGTCTTATCACTGAAGTTTTTGGGTTTGCCAGCGGGTTATTTGCCTACGCTCACAAACGCTTGATTGATTACAAGCTGGGTATCATCCTTCTAACCGTCACGATCCCAATGGCCTTGTTAGGTACTTGGGTAGCCGGTTATGTCCCATCGGAAGTTCTTAAGGTGATTCTTGGTTTGGGATTATTAGCAATTGCAGTTAGTTTCCTGCGGGCGCCTGACCATGAAGGGGTGGAGCAGTTGGACAAGGCTATCAAAGACGAGTATGGCGGCAAGAAGGCCCAGACATGCTTGATGACGAGAGAAGGAGAAGAGATTTGTTATACTGTGTGTAATCGTACCGAAGGTCGCCTCATTGCTGGATTGGGTGGTCTGTTCATTGGCATGATTTCTACTGGTCAGGGCGAATTAAATGGCTATTTTCTCCTACAACGCTGTCGGGTGCCGAGCCGAGTCGCTGTGGCATCGAGTGTATTTGTGGTGGCGGTCACGGCTTTGGTCGCTTCTACTGGACATTTTGTCAAGTTCGTTCAAACTGGAGGTGAAACTTTGAATACCGTGTTGAGCTTAGTTGTCTTCACAGTACCAGGAGTGCTCATCGGTGGTCAGTTCGGACCATTGGTTGCCAGCCGTATTTCACAGCGTGCTTTAGAACGCGGATTAGCCATATTATTTATCCTTGTAGCCCTACTAACTCTTGCAGAAGTCATAACATGATGCGAGCAGTAATTACTGTATTTGGAATAAAAGGTCGCAATAGACCGTCTGCTTTTATGGATATAGATTCTTAAGGAAAACGCGAGAAGGCACAGTTGTGGTAAAATCGAAACTTGACTTTAACGTAAGATTTGTGTATTTTCAGTTAGTTCAAATGTGCATATTTTTCAAAACATAAATAAATTCTGGCCCTATTAGCCTCTTCAAAAATTACTCAGAGCATATTCCCAAAGTCGTTCAATTGCCCTTTATTGATAAATACAGGATTACGCCCTCTAAGAAATGAGAATCACGGTGTAGTTATGGTCATTAGTTTGTTTTTTGAGTGATGGAGTAAAACCTTATGAGTACTGTGACAAGCCGTAAAAAAGAGATGTCGTTCGATCCAGCGGAATTAGGTGTACTCGCCCATCTTTACCGTGGTGAATTATATCGAAGTAAAGTTTGGCGTACACGATTGGACACCACTACCAATTGGGCCGTTGCTACCACGGGCATTGCTTTGTCTGTGACATTTAGCAACGCCGAGAATTCACCGCTGCCGCTGATCCTTATTGGACTACTGGTGATTGTGTTCATGCTTATTGAAGCTCGCCGCTACCGTTATTTTGACATCTGGCGCACACGGGTGCGCTTGCTCGAAGTTTGCTTTTATGGACCAATCTTACGAGGCGAAGGGGTTGATGTGGAGAACGAATGGAATAAAGTGCTCGCAAGCGACTATAAGCAACTGCGCTTCCACATTAGTTTTTTGGAAGCCATTGGTAGGCGTATACGACGCAACTATGCCTGGATTTTTATCATTTTAGGAATTAGCTACTTAGCCAAGATTCTAATCCATCCGAGCCAGATAAGCACCCTTGAGGAGCTGGGGACCCGAGCCGCCATTGGACCATTACCAGGCCAAGCGGTTCTATTGATTGGAACGGCATTCTACGTGAGTTTATTCTTGCTTGCTATGACCACTCTGCAAAAACAACATGCGGCCGGCCGGGTGATTGGGCCTAAATACCAGGAAGATCCTATACTCAAGTTCGTTACCGAGGCTTAGGTTCGATAATTGTCTGATTCTTGGATGAATATATAGCGAAGTGTGGTTGTAATTAAGTAGAGCGATTCCTATTGCAGTCATTACGAGCGCCCCATGGCACTTTTGCACCATTCTTTCAGGAAGAACAGCTCTCTCCGGTTTGTCATTCTGCAAGAATCTTTTTAGAAAGCGGCAAATCCATGCTTCGATGAGCTTTTATTTTGCATTCGTAAAAAGATGCTTCCAGCATGACAATTGGGGCTGTCCTTAGAAGCCCGCAATAAAAGTAGGTTGCTTCAAATGTCGGAAAAGTTATTGCCGTTAGCTGAAAGCGCGATTTGGCGGTGTAACTCAACTCGTCTCGATTGAGCAGCTTGGCGGTAAGGAGGTTCGTTCTTGTGGGCAGCATCGCAAACGAGGACGTGTTGCGTTACAAAGATAGCGTTTCCTAGAAGAAGGAGGACAGGGACGAAGCAAGGTCCTATTTTCGTAACTCTTCAGGGATATGAGAAGGCAAAACACCTAAACTGTCATGCCAGAGGCATCTTCCCTGAATTGTATGCTAAGGGCGGGAAGATTCCTACGGAATGACATTGAGGAAAATTGCTTAACATTATTTTCATCATTATCGGGCGTCAAGCCTGACATGGAAATTCCTACTGAATGACATATCGAGGTATGCCGGCTGTACTTGATAAAAAAAATGGTGATAACTATCGTACCTCGCAATGATATATTATTTGGCAATCATAATACTATTGCCTATCAAGGAAAGGGTAGCTCAACATAACTTAGATTCTATTAATATGTGGTAATAAAACGAGAGGAAGCTGTTTATGGTATCAGCAAGTACAAGTACGAATGAGAAACTCGATGAGTTGTGTATCAACACTATCCGGACATTGTCGATGGATGCGGTCCAGAGAGCGAAGTCGGGCCATCCTGGGACACCTATGGCACTGGCCCCTGTTGCTTACATTTTGTGGGATCGCTTTCTCCACCATCATCCGCAGAATCCGCAGTGGGCGAACCGCGACCGCTTCGTGTTATCCGCTGGTCACGCATCCATGCTGCTCTACAGCCTTCTGCACTTGACAGGCTACGACCTGCCGCTGGAAGAGCTCAAAAATTTCCGTCAGTGGGATAGTCGTTGCCCGGGACATCCGGAATATGGTTTGACGCCTGGCGTGGAAACCACCACGGGACCGCTGGGCCAAGGTGTGGCCAACAGTGTAGGCATGGCCATGGCCGAACGATGGCTGGCGGCCCACTTCAACCGTCCCGGCCATGAGATCGTGGATTATCACACCTACGCCATTTGTGGCGACGGTGATCTGATGGAAGGCATCTCATCAGAAGCTGCCTCATTAGCAGGACATCTCGGGCTGCACAAGCTTGTTTGGATTTATGACAATAACCATATTACCATAGAAGGGAATACAGCGCTGGCTTTTTCGGAAGATGTGGCCGCTCGCTTTATGGCATATAACTGGAATGTCCAGCGAGTCGGCGATGCGAATGACTTGGAGTTGCTTAATCGAGCTATCGAGACGGCCCATGGAGAGAATGAACGGCCTTCACTGATCATCCTGGACAGTCATATTGCCTACGGGGCGCCGAACAAGCAGGATACCTCTGGCGCGCATGGCGAGCCGTTGGGCGAGGAAGAGATCCAACTAACCAAACAGCGCTACGGTTGGCCAACGGATGCGACGTTTCTCGTTCCACAGGAAGTGGCCACCCACATGCGCCAGGCAGTCGAACGCGGTCGCCAATGGGAGAATGAATGGAACCTGCGATTCAAAGCTTACGCCAAGGCCTATCCAGACCTGGCAACTGAGTGGCGAGTGATGCAAAATGGCCTATTGCCTCGAGACTGGGACCGCGGCCTACCCGAGTTCCCTCCAGACCCGAAAGGTATGGCTGGCCGGGTCGCTAGCGGCCAAATTCTCAACGCCATTGCTAAACGTGTCCCTTGGTTTATTGGGGGCTCGGCCGATCTAACGCCTTCAACTAAGACCCGCATCATGGAAGCGGGCGATTTTGAGAAAGGGTCGTATGAGGGGCGCAATTTCCACTTTGGTGTCCGCGAACACGCCATGGGGGGCATCTTAAACGGCATGGTGCTCTGCAAGATTCGTCCTTTTGGCTCGGGATTTCTCATCTTTTCCGATTACCAGCGGCCTGCGATTCGGCTGTCAGCCATAATGGAGCTGCCAGTTGTCTTCGTTTACACGCATGATAGTATAGGCGTCGGTGAAGATGGCCCCACACACCAACCTATCGAACATCTGATCTCTCTTCGGGCTATTCCGCAGTTACTCGTCATTCGCCCGGCGGACGCCAACGAGGTGGCCGAGGCTTGGCGAGTCATCATGGCGCAGACCAGTCATCCAACCGCGCTCATCTTAAGCCGACAAGCGCTGCCGACGTTGGATCGCACTAAGTATGCGCCCGCCTCGCGGTTGCAGAGAGGCGGCTACATTCTGGCCGATAGTGAAGGTGAGCCAGAAATTATCTTGATGGCTTCTGGCTCGGAGGTTCAATGGTGCGTTGCAGCTTATGAGCAGTTGACGGCCGAAGGAGTCAAGGTGCGCGTGGTTAGTATGCCTTCGATTGAGCTGTTTGAGAGGCAGCCGCGCGAATATCGTGAACAAGTGCTCCCACCTTCTGTGCGCAAGCGGTTGGCCGTCGAGGCAGGCTCATCGCTCGGATGGCGACGCTATGTGGGAATTGATGGCGCTATAATCGCTCGACGACATTTTGGTGCTTCCGCTCCGCTCAAGGATTTACTCAAACAATTCGGCTTCACCACGGACAACGTGGTCGCTAAAGCCAAGGCCCTTCTGAAGGGCCAGCCTGTAAGACCTGTGGGAAAAGACTAAATCGTTCATTTTCTTTTGAATTCCTGATAAGGAGGACCCTATGACTAACAATCCACTGGTCGAGCTGCAGAAGCTTGGCCAGAGTATATGGTATGACAATATCCGGCGCGCGTTGCTCCTAACCGGCGATTTGCAGCGGAAAATTGCAGAGGATGACCTTCGAGGTGTGACATCTAACCCGGCAATCTTTGAGAAGGCCATAGCAGGCAGCACGGACTACAACGAGGCATTGGATGAGCTCAGTGCACAGGGTAGGAGCGTTGAGGAGACCTACGAGGAGTTGGCCATTCAGGATATTCAGATGGCAGCGGACCTGTTCCTATCGGTTTACGAGAAGACCAAATCGGTGGACGGATATGTTAGCCTGGAAGTCTCGCCGCGCCTCGCACGTGACACTGCAGGAACCGTTGCTGAGGCCAAGCGGTTGTGGCAGCGGCTCGACCGCAACAACGTAATGATTAAAGTTCCTGCCACACCCGAAGGTCTGCCCGCCATCGAAGAACTCATCGCGGCTGGCATAAACATCAATGTCACCCTAATCTTTTCGCTGGACGTCTATCAGCAGGTCATGAACGCCTACCTTACCGGCCTGGAGAAGCGCGCAGCCAAAGATAGACCGCTTGCTCACGTGGCCTCAGTAGCCAGCTTTTTTGTTAGTCGTATTGACACCTCTGTAGACCAGGCGTTGGAATTTAAGATACGCCGCGCAACGGATGAAGGGGAAAAAGCGAAGCTTCAGAGCTTAGTCGGTAAAGTGGCTATTGCCAACGCGAAAGTCGCGTACCAGAAGTTTAAAGAGGTTTTCGACAGCGACCGCTTCCGTGTCCTGCAAGAGAAGGGAGCACGAGTGCAACGCCCGCTGTGGGCCTCGACCGGTACCAAGAATCCGAACTACCGCGACGTGCTTTACGTAGAATCGCTCATTGGTCCGAATACGGTTAATACCGTACCGCCAGCCACGTTTACCAGCTTCCGAGATCATGGACGAGTAAAACTAACTCTCGAAGATGATGTCGAAGGCGCCCACGAGACCCTGAGGTTGCTGGAAGAGGTCGGAATAAGCTTAGAGGAGGTCACCGCACAGCTTCTTGACGAAGGCGTGAAGAAGTTTGTCGAACCTTTCGATAAGCTGATGCAGGCCATTGAGGAAAAGCGTGATGCAGCCATCAGCAGTATTGTTGAGCGTCAATCTGTCGCGCTTGGTGAATATGCACAATTGGTAGAGAAGACCATCAAAACAATGGATGAGCAGCAATACGTACGCCGGTTGTGGCGAAAAGATGCGGCCCTGTGGAAAAGAGATTCTGAGCATCAGAAAATCATTCGGAACGCATTGGGGTGGCTGACAGTGGCAGAGACTATGCTCGAACAGGTGGATGATTTGAAGGCTTTCGCAGAGCGCGTAAAAAACGACGGCTTTCAACATGTTATGGTGCTCGGCATGGGCGGGAGCAGCCTGTGCCCAGAGGTTTTTCGGCGCACTTTTGGAAAGATCGCAGGCAGGCCGCAGCTCTTGGTTTTGGACAGCACCGACCCGGCCACAGTCAAAAGCATGGAGCAAATGGTAGATGTCACCAGCACATTGTTCATTGTCGCTAGTAAGTCTGGAACGACTACGGAACCGCTGATGTTCTATCAGTATTTCTTTGATAAAGTTTCAAGGGAGAAACAGGACCGCCCGGGCGCTAACTTTGTTGCTATTACCGATTCAGGGACTCCCCTTGAGCAGATTGCCCTTCGGAACAAGTTCAGGCGTATCTTTCTAAATCCGGTGGACATCGGTGGACGTTACTCGGCGCTTTCGTACTTCGGTATGGTGCCAGCGGCCTTGATGGGATTGGATGTGTGCGAAATTCTGGAGCGGGCGGTAAGAGCTGATCTTGCCTGTGAACGCATTATACCTGTGGATTCGAACCCGGGCGCCAGGCTCGGAGCAATTCTTGGAGAGCTGGCTAAACACGGTCGGGACAAAGTCACACTCATCATACCTCCTCCGATTGAATCTCTCGGATTGTGGATCGAACAGCTTGTCGCGGAAAGCACCGGTAAAGAAGGCCGTGGTATACTTCCGGTGGCCGGTGAGCCGTTGGAAAGCCCAGACATGTATGATGATGACCGGGTCTTTGTGTATATCCGTACCCGCAATGTGTCAGACGGCGAGACCGAAGCAAAACTCAAGGCCTTGGAGTCAGCGGGACATCCGGTGGTGCGTCATGTCATGCGAAGCGAGCTAAGCTTAGGGCGTGAGTTTTTCCTCTGGGAGATGGCTGCGGCTTTGGCTGGAGCGTTACTGGGCATAAACGCTTTCGACCAACCCAACGTACAGGAAAGCAAGGACAATACCAAACATCTACTAGAAATTTACCAAAAAGAGGGTAAATTACCAGAGCAGGTATTGCTGGTAGAAGCAGACGATTGCCGTATTTATGCGGATGCCAGCACTAAAACGATTCTGCAAGAGTTGAGTCAGAAACGGGAAGAGGCAGCGGGAACTCTGGCCGCTTGCATTGGGGCACATTTGTCTCGTGCTACCAAGGGCGATTATGTAGCCTTGACGGCTTATTTTCAGGAAAAGAGGGCACACGATGAATTATTGCAGGCGATCCGGACCCAAATTCGCAATGCCCTGAAAACAGCAACCACTGTAGGCTATGGACCACGCTTTCTGCACTCGACGGGTCAATTGCATAAAGGCGGCGCCGACAACGGTGTGTTCATTCAGATCACTGCCGATGATGCCGAGGATCTTCCGATACCCAGCGAACCTCACACCTTTGGAGTGCTGAAGCAAGCCCAAGCGCTCGGTGACTTTCAATCTCTGGCAAACCGCCACCGCCGCGCGATTCGTTTTCATTTGGGTAAAAATGTTCAAACCGGTTTGAAAACTTTACTCAGCGCTGTAAAGGAGGCGCTGCTTAATAGGTAGTGTTTGAACGAAAACTCGATTCTTAATGTCATTCCGGCAATCTTTTGAGCCGGAATCTCATCATTTCAGGCAGGAGATTCCCGCTTAAAGCATGCGGGAATGACAGGAAAAGACTGTTTTCGTTCAAACACTAGGTA
>JBHIAW010000052.1:0-16068 GCA_046758765.1 bacterium | reverse complement strand
CCATCTCGGTCGGCCAGAGCCGCGGCATTGGCCAATTCCTCTTCGCTAATCTGCTCCACTATTCCATCAAGTTGCTTTAAAACCCGGACGGCTTTTTTTATGCTGACAGGATTGCCAATCTGAATAGCTGAGGCGAGAGTGGGCTCGGCTTTTTTGGGATGGAATTCTTCAAATCCCTTCTGGTAGCTGTCAAACAAAGGATTAGCTCGCTGAGTTTGGGCACAAACTAACCGCGGCAGACGATCGATGAGTCTCACCTCTTTCATTTCGAGGAAGCCCTTGCCAATAGCCGAAATATTCCCGAGATTTCCTCCGGGCACGATGACCCAATCTGGTACCTGCCAATTCAACTGCTGAACCAACTCCAAACTAACGGTTTTTTGCCCCTCGACTCTCAGCGAATTCATGGAATTGGCTAAGTAAATTTCCTTGGATTCAGTGAGTTGTTGAATGATTTTCATACAGCCGTCAAAGTCGGTGTCCAAGGATAAGGTGACGGCGGCGTTGGCGATGGGTTGAATGAGCTGGGCATTGGAGACTTTATCTTTCGGCAAAAGCACCAGCGCTGGAATGCCAGCCGCTGCGCAGTAGGCCGCCAGAGCTGCCGAAGTGTCCCCGGTAGAAGCGCACGCCACCGCTTTAATATTGTATCCCTCGGCTATCATTTGGTTCACCATGGAGACCAGCACGGTCATCCCCAAATCTTTGAAAGAACCGGTGTGACTGTTGCCGCAGAGTTTAATCCAGAGGTGTGGCACGCCTGTTTTCTTGGCCAGACGCTTGGCTTCAACAAGTGGCGTACCTCCCTCACCGATGGAAACGACGTATTGGTCCCTGATTTCAGGACAGACCCACTCCTTTTTGGCCCAGACGCCGCTGGCACAAGGTCCCAAAGAGTGACGGAATCGGGTTTCGAAAAGTTCTCGCCACTCCTGTGGTGATTTGGAAAACAGCCCTTCCATCTCGTGCTGAACTTCCAGCAAGTCACCGCAATTGGGACAGCGGTAGATGATTTCGGACAATGGATAATGTCCGGGGCAACCATTGATGCACTGATACCAGGCTTTGAAAGTATCCTGTTTCATGGGATTGGTTGAGCTTAAAAGCTAACCTGCTTGATGTAAATATAAGTTAGTTATTACCAATGAGTTACATGACCTCAACAAACTGAGATGTACATTTGGGCTTTAAGAAGGTTAGTTTTTTACAAAAATGTAGAGACATTATTGCTTATAGTCAAGTTAAAATTACGTGCAAATGTTTAATCATAGCGATGACGAGCATGTGTGGATATTTGTAACCGCGAAAAAGTTTTGACACGAAAGAATAAATTGTCATTAGATTTCGCGTTTGAATATTTTCGCGGTTAAAGTGACTGCAGAATTCTTAACTTTAAAGCATTCAACAATACATAGAATTTTTGTAAGTCTCTATGGTTACCTAAGCTGAATTATTCATAAACCGCAGAGAACGCAGAGGGCACAGCGCCGCAGAGCCGCAACCAGAAGAAAAAATCGATTCGCCGAAAGTCACCGAAAAACTTTGTGTCCTTGTGGTTAGTACTTAAACAACAAAATCCTTACTTGAAATGCAAACAAATTGATAAGACAAAATAATTGACGACAAAATCATTAACCTGAATAATTCATCACCACAAAGTCACAAAGAACACAAAGGTTTATTACATTTCAAGTTACTGAGGATGTAAGGCCCTTGACGGCAAAAACTGGCCTTCAACCTGAAAGAATGCGTAAATCTTATATTCTTAGTGACCTTTGTGCCTTTGTGGTAAAATTCATGAATAATTCGAATTAAAAATTATTTTGTCTTTAATCATTTTGTCTTTTTGGGTTCGGGCTTGTCTGGGTTAGGAATTATTCAGATAAAAAAACTTTGCTAAAAAAAAGGTGCTGCAGATTTGTAGTACAGAGATGTTTTTATGGAACTTAATTAGAATTATCAGAAAACAAATCAAATTTAGAAAGGCAAACCGAATGTTAAGCGATAACCGATTAATATTTATTCCCTTCTGCGTTCTCTGCGCCCTCTGCGGTGAATGATCAAGGCTAAGAGCTTCACTTTCTAATCTGAGAATCTCACCCACACCCATACAACATTCCAACCCGCCTTTCATAATCCTTCACTTCTTGTTTGATTCTTTTTCTCCGCCAGCGCAAATATTTCCCCATGATTTTTGCGCCAACTTTAGCGCAGTCCAAACCTCTGCAGGCGCTGGTACCGATGCCAGTGCGGCGTAGATAGATGTCAGCCAAGGTTCTGGGAAGTTCGTTTTGTAAAGCGAAAACAATCTGAGCCTTGATGTCTAAATTGTTCTTACAAATTCTTTCTTTTAGTTTAGAATTTTCATCAGTTAGTTTTAGCAGCTTCCAAAATTTGGTTCCATAAAGTGAAATCAAATATGCAATTTGTTCTTCATCCAGGCCGTATTTCTGACTATATTTTCTGCAATTGTCATTAATATATCGATTAATGTTTTTCATGCCCCCTCCCCAAAGCGGGGCATTGTCTGTATGACAGGCCGGGGATGTTTTTCCCATTTTTTCGAAAATATAATCCACGGTTTCTTCAGCAAGGTTGCGATAGGTAGTGAGTTTGCCTCCAATGATTGAAACCAGACCGCGAATCCCTTCTTTTTCATGATCAAAAATAAGGTGTCGGCGAGTAATTTCAGCTTCTTCCTTTTCATCCTCTGTTATGGGTAAGGGACGGATTCCAGCTAAGCAGTATAGCACATCTTGATTGGATATCTGGGCATGAGGCATGACAAAATTGAGTTCACGAAGTAGATAATCAATTTCTTCGTGAGAAGCTTGTACGCTATCCAAATCGCCACTGAAGCGAATATCCGTAGTACCAACCCAGTAATAATCGCGCCAGGGGATAATAAAAAAAGGGCGTCCATCCTGATGGGCCGGAACGTACAGGGCATGTTGCGGTCCTCGGTGGAATCTCGGCACTAAGATGTGACTGCCCTTGGTTCCGCTCAACTTTTTTTCGGCCTTTGGATTTTGCAGTCTGAGGATTTCATCAACCCAGGGACCAGAGGCGTTAATCACATATCGGCCATAAACAAGCGACTCAGCCCCACTTATTGTGTCGCGCACCTTTATCCCGCGAATATATTTGTCCTCCTGAATGAAACCGGTTACTTCAGTGTAGTTATGGACCTCGGCGCCAGCTTCTTTGGCAAGCAAAACATTTTCCATACCGAGCCGCTCAGGATAGGCGACCTGGCAGTCAACATAAACGAAGCCTCCTTTCAGATACTTGGTTCTGATATTTGGTTCCAGGTGCAACAGTTCCTCTGGTGAGAAAGATTTGTGGTTTTCTAAGCTTTTATCATAAGAAAGGATATCATAAGCTAAGAGACCTAATTTGACTTTGCCGTAGCCGTATTTGTTGTCTTCGTAGATTGGGATCAAGAATTTAATAGGCTTAACTAAGTGAGGCGCCAATTTAAGAAGAATTTCACGTTCCCGCAGACTTTCTCTAACTAGACCAATTTCGTAATGTTCAAGATAGCGCAAACCTCCGTGGATAAGTTTAGTAGAACGGAAGGTCGTGCCGAAGGCGAAGTCATATTTTTCCGCCAAATAAACGGAAAGTCTACGTTCTGCGGCGTCTCGTGCAATGCCGGCACCGTTTATGCCACCGCCGATGATGATAATGTCATAACTTTTGGCGTTCATCTTAGACCTTATGTGTTTGTGACTATTCAGCCTGTGATTCCCGAACGCTTTCATCGGGAATCCATAAGTCATGCGATCTCCATACTATTTTGAATGTCAGCAAAACATGGACTCCTGCTTAAAACATGCAGGAATGACGACAGGCTGAATAGTCACTATTGTTTTTGCAAAGTTTGTTACTTTACCACCAATGTCATTCTGAGCGACTGAAAGGAGCGAAGAATCTCCAACTTCAAGGCTAACTTTGGGCAAAAGTTCGAAGATTCTTCGTCGCTTCGCTCCTCAGAATGACAATCTTGCGCGGTAGTGTTATTCCTAGTGTTAAATATCAACAAAAAAAAGAAAATTGTCAAGCGTGAATAAATGGTCATATTTGTCCTTTCAAAGTTTTAGCTATATTGTGGATTTTTTGCTTGTAATTTTGTTAGAATCTTTTTATGTTAATCAGCAGTAGACAAGATTGCTTAGGAAGGGAGTCCTCACTTGTAGATAAAATCCCCCGTATTTTTGTTACTAATTCAGTGAGAGTTTTTCCACTATCTCCCCGACCGATTAAGAAAGCAATATTAGTGTCCGAAATAAATAGAACATCTCTCTAATGGTTTATTATAACAGGATATGAAATGAAAAAAATATCATGGATAGTTTGTCTACTGGGGACATTTATTTTATCTCAAGATTCATTTGCCCAGCTATTCGGTAAGAATAATGTACAATATACGAATTTTGACTGGCACTTTATTCAATCAAGACATTTTGATATTTATTTTTACCCAGGCGCTGAACGCGTCTCAGAGTTTGTAGCCGATGTCGCAGAGTCTTCTTACGTGAGTCTTTCCACGGCTTGGAATTATCAGCTTCGAGATCGGATTGTTATTATTCTTTATAAATCTCACAATGATTTTGGTCAAACCAACCTGAATTTCGGCCCGCCAGAAGAGTCGGTCGGAGGTTTCACAGAATTTTTCAAGAACAGGGTAGTTATACCTTATGAAGGTTCTTATGAACAACTTAGGCACGTGACCCACCATGAGCTAACTCACGCCGTTATGCTGCAAATGCTTTTTGGAACACGAGCCCAGTCGATTGTCTCAGGTTTAACTCGTGCACAAATTCCACTTTGGTTTATTGAGGGATTGGCGGAATATGAATCTCGGGGATGGGATACAGAATCAGATATGTTCATTAGAGATGCAGTGATCTCTGGCTATCTGCCTCCGATAGAGAATCTATATGCATTCTTGGCTTATAAGGGAGGTCAGTCTGTTTTAAATTATATTGCAGAAAAATATGGCCAAAAGAAAATCGGCGAACTACTAAACAAAGTAAAATTTACTAAAAGTGTTGAACGAGGATTACAGCAAGGCATTGGTATTGGCATCGAAGAACTTAGTGAACAATGGCACAAATATCTAAAAAAGAACTATTGGCCAGATTTTGCTGACCGCCAAGAACCGAGTGACTTCGCAAAGCAAATTACTTTTCATGATAAAGATGGAAATTTCATCAACAACAGTGGTGAGCTGTCTCCGCAGGGAGATAAAATCGCCTACCTTTCCGATAAGTCCGGGTTTTTCGATATTTACTTAGTTTCTGTTATTGACGGTACTCAAATCTCAAAAGTAGTCAGTGGACAAAGATCGGGAATGCTTGAAGAATTACATTGGCTGCGCCCCGGCATCACCTGGGATCCCAAAGGAGAGAAGATCGCTTTTGCAGCAAAAAGTAGAGAGCAAGATGCGCTTCATATTGTAGATGTGCGCAGAAAAAAAATAGTCGAAAGCTATAAATTTGATTTGGATGGTTTGTATTCGCCAGACTGGTCTCCTAATGGTGAAGAGATTGCTTTTGTAGGTACGCAAAACGGCTTCTCCGATATCTACATTTATGATTTCAAAACGGAGGAGTTGCGAAATGTAACCCATGATATATTTAGTGATTTAGAACCTCGTTGGTCCCCTCTTGGCCAAGAGGTGGTGTTTACTTCGGATAGAATGGCATATATTCTTCCTGAAAACTTGTCTGATGATTTCAAAATTCAAAATGTTAATTACCATCAATTTGATATTTACACCGTAGAGATAGAAACCGGAAGCATCAGCCGAATCACAGATACCGAGAGCAATGAAAAATCGCCGGTCTGGTCTCCCGACGGTTCTCAGATCGCTTTCGTCTCTGACCGCAGTGGGATATATAATATCTACATGGTTGATATGTACGCGGAAAACCAAAAAGAAAGCTTGCTACGGGCCTCTTGGGGTATTATCCGAAACACTGACAGTAGTAATGGAAACTCTGCTGCTGTAATGAACAAAGACCATATTTATCCCATAACAAACGTATTGACAGGAATTGATCACCTGTCTTGGGAGGGCGAACGATTGTCTTTTACTTGTTTTTACAAAGGGGGATTTGATATTTTCTTGATGAAGAATCCTCTCAATGTCCAACCCCAGGAAGTGCGGGTGAGCCCTACCAATTATATGAAGAGGAGAAGGAAGGAAAAAGAGGAATGGCGCCTTGCTGAAGACAAGATTTCAGATGACAAATTAGACACAGCAGCCGGGAATAAAGAATCATACCGGAATTTTGTCTTTGGTGAAGAATTTAAAAAAGGACGTCCGTTGAGTGCCCATGAACCAAAGTCTTATTTGTTTCTAAGCCCAGGTGAATACAAAACATTGTCCGGGGGATACAAAGTAAATAAATACAAAACGAAGTTCTCGCCAGATATCATAACAGGTGGGGCGGGTTACGATCCTTTTTTTGGATTTCAGGGAGCATCTATCATTTCTTTTAGCGATTTAATGGGAAATCATCGAGTTAATATCTTAACCGATTTATTTATTGATTTTAAAAACAGTGATTTTGCAATCAGCTACTTCTACTTACCAGGACAAACCGACTATGGGATTGGCTTTTTTCAATATAATTTTCTGTTTTTCAGCCAAGGTCGGTTCTTAGTACAGGATAGGAATTACGGCATAAATTTGTTAATGTCCCGTCCTTTCAGCAGGTATCGACGGATGGATTTTGGACTGGATTTCATAAATATTTCGCGCGATGGATTAGTTGATTTTGAAGACAACGAGCCTGACTTTGCCAACCAATCTACTCGCGTGCTGTTAACAAGCTTTTCTTACGTAAAAGATAATGTCCTGTGGGGAATGACGGGTCCCAAGGCTGGTTGTCGCTACAATATCTCAATTCAGGCCAGTCCTGACCTAGGAAAAAGCGGTTTAGATTTCAGAATTTATCAATTTGATTATAGAACCTATTTCAATTTGGCCAAAAATCATACTATCGCCTTTAGACTCACAGCCGGATTCAGTGAAGGCCGTCATGCTCAAAAGTTCTTTGTTGGTGGACTTTACAATTGGATAAACTTGGATTTTCGAGATGATGTGCAAATAGATCTGGACGACATTTACTTTTCTAATTTTGTTACACCCTTGAGGGGCTTTGATTATTATGAGCAAGTCGGATCAAAATTCTTCTTGTCAAATCTTGAGTTGCGGGTTCCGTTTATTAATTATTTTGTGATGTCCTGGCCCCTGCCTCTTAGATTTACCAATATTCGAGGGTCCTTTTTTGTGGATATTGGCAGTGCTTGGGACCGGGACTTCAATTTCTTTACCAGGACATCAGGTGGCGCCATAAAACTGGACGATGTACTCATGTCATTTGGATGGGGAACGCGCGCTAATCTTGGAATCTTCCTTTTGAAATATGACATTGCCTGGCGAACGGATTTGAGTGGTACTTCAAAGCCACAGCATTTATTCTCAATTGGAGCAGATTTTTAGAAATAAATAAGCACAAAATTTCGTTGATTCTTATGATATAGGTAGGTATATTTAGTGTCTAAAATTTCATAAATTAATATATGACGTAGTAGCAGGGATGAAGCATTCCAATGAAGGCCTTGCTGTAATTGCAGGTGATTTGGGTAAGAATGTTTCACCCGTGCTTCCGCTGTACCAACGTCATGAACTGTAAATTGAGCGACTTACTACTTCGAGGAATTCCATGGACTCCGCGACCCTTCGGTCTCCCATTAATATTTTGAATCCTCCCAAACCGATTTGTGTGGAATATGGAACAAAGGTTAAAGAGGTGATAGAAATCATGCAGGAGAATCGATGTGGTTGTGTGTGTGTGGTTGACCAAGAAAAGTTGGTGGGCATATTTACTGAACGTGATGTTCTAAAAAAGGTTGTTGGCCATAGGAAAGGTCTTCAGGATATAAATATTGAAGAAGTTATGAGCCCCAACCCAGAATACTTGTACGAAGATGACGAAATTGCTTTTGCACTAAATAGAATGCACGTTGGCGGTTTTAGACATGTACCGCTAATTAACCTTGATGGAAAACCGGTTGCTGTCATTTCAGTCAAAGATATTGTAGCTCATTTAATGAAAAGCTTAGATGTAAAAGTCCAGTAAAATGCGTTACCCTAATTAGACATGAAGAACCGGATTCTCAGAATTTGTTATTAATTCTTGTATAAGTTAGGAGACTTAGAGATTGGCTGCAATGGAAATTGAAGATTTTGATGACGAGTTCTTAAGTATAAAAGAACTCATGGATCAAGGGGAAATTTCTCTCAACGATGGTAGTTTTAAAAGACCTATTAGTTCTTTGTCACGCACGGAGCCTATCGTGGTGAGCTCCGGTAGTACTGTGGATCAGTGTATTCGAACTATGCTGGAAAACCATATAGGATGCGTTTTAGTTGTGGAAGGCCAACAACTTAAGGGCATATTCACAGAACGGGATGTGCTCATGAAAATAGTCGGGATCATTGAGAATGTAACGACAGTTTCTGTTGACAAATTCATGACCCCTAATCCGGCCGCATTAAGACTAAACGATCCTCTGACTTCAGCCTTAAGTTTGATGGATAAAGGTGGATATCGACATGTTCCCGTGGTAAATGACAAAAATCAACCGGCTGCGGTAGTTTCGGTTAAGGATATAGTCAGCTATATTGTTGATTTTTTCCCTCAAGATGTGTTAAATTTACCGCCTCATCCGATTCGTGTTGGTACAAAAAAGCGCGAAGGTGGTTAAGGGTGAGCGACTTATTGCTTGCCATTGCAAACCGTTGGGTTATAGTATTACCAATCAAATCTTTGTTTTTTTTGCAGAGAAATCTTATATATCGCGAAATAATAAATGGGGATTGCTCTATTGTGAATTGTCAAATTGTTGAATTACTGGATTCTTGGAAATCTGAATCCATGATGGCTGCGACCGTTCATCGGGCTCTACAATCGAGCAATGGGACAATTCGTTTCTCCTTTATTGGACCGAAACCCGAAACTTATTCGCGATTGATTCTGCTTGCGGCTTCGCCGCGCTTTAGGTTTTTAGAAATTTATGTTTAATAACTCTATCGTTCTATAAATGGAGAAGTAACGTTAATGAACAAATCTATAGAATCGGTTAAAGAAGTAACCATACGTTTTGCTGGTGATTCAGGAGATGGCATGCAGCTCGTTGGGGGAGAATTGGCTAACACCTCGGCATTGCTTGGCAATGATATTGGCATATTACCAGACTTTCCTGCAGAAATTCGTGCCCCAGCCGGGACTCTGCCGGGAGTAAGTGGTTATCAACTACATATAAGTAGCTACGATATTCATACCCCTGGTGAAAAATATGATGCGCTGGTGGCTATGAATCCTGCCGCATTAAAGGTGAATCTTGAAAATCTAAAACCGAATGGTATTTTGATAGTAAATAGCGATAGTTTTAGGCCAAGAAATCTCCAGTTGGCACGTTACCAGTCTAATCCGCTGGAGGACGGTTCTTTAGATAAATATCAACTATTTTCGGTAGATATCACCGGCCTGACCCGCAAGGCTTTGGAGGAACTAAATCTTTCTGTGAAAGTGGTAGACCGGTGTAAAAACTTTTTTGCTTTGGGCATGGTGTTTTGGCTGTACAACCGCACCATGGAACATGCTATTAATCTAATCAAAGCTAAATTTGCAAAAAAGCCTGAATTAATTGAGGCTAATATTCGGGCTTTGAAGGGTGGCTATGCCTATTGCGAAGCTACAGAACAATTTGCCACATCCTATGAGGTTAAACCGGCTAAATTACCTCCTGGGAAATATCGAAATGTAAGTGGCAACGTGGGTGTGGCTCTTGGTTTAATTACAGCTTCTCAAAAGTCGGGTTTGCCTCTGTTTTTTGGAAGCTATCCCATTACGCCTGCCAGTGAGATTTTGCATGAATTGGCGAAATACAAGCAATTTGGCGTTCAAACCTTTCAAGCGGAGGATGAGATTGCAGCTATTTGTGCCGCCATCGGAGCTTCCTATGCCGGCGCCTTAGGGGTGACTTCAACCAGCGGGCCGGGTTTGGCGTTAAAAACCGAGGCCATTGGGTTAGCTGTGAGTGTAGAACTGCCGCTGGTGATTTGCAACATTCAGCGAGCTGGTCCAAGTACCGGCATGCCTACTAAGACTGAGCAAGCGGATTTGTTGCAAGCGATATTTGGCAGAAATAGTGAAGCACCCGTCCCTGTCATTGCGGCTTCCAGACCATCCGATTGTTTTGAGTCTGCTTATGAAGCCTGCCGAATCGCACTAAAATATATGACGCCCGTGATATTACTTTCTGATGGATATTTAGCCAACGGCGCAGAGCCTTGGCCTATCCCCAAGGTAGAGAAACTACCTGAAATTTCGGTGCACTTTGCTAAGGATCCCGAAAGCTTTGCCCCATTCTTACGAGATGAAGAAACATTAGCTCGTCCCTGGGCGATTCCCGGGACACCGGGTTTGGAGCACAGGATCGGTGGGATAGAAAAAGAGGCCATAACGGGTCACGTAAGCTACGATCCTCGAAATCATGAATATATGGTTAAGACCCGGGCTAACAAGGTGGAAAAAATAGCAGATGACTTGCCGCCAACTAAGATTGATGGCGAAGAAAAAGGTGAATTGCTGGTTGTGGGCTGGGGCAGCACTTATGGTTCCATCAAAACCGCTGTTGAGAACAAACAAATGGAGAGGAAATCGGTTTCAAGAATTCATTTGCGGTATCTTAATCCACTTCCGAAAGACTTGGAAAGAATATTTCGCAATTTCAAGAAAATATTAGTGCCAGAAATCAATATGGGGCAACTGCTGAATGTCCTGCGAGCCAAATATCTAGTGCCGGCCATTGGTTTTAGTAAAGTTCAGGGACTGCCATTTTTTGCTTCAGAAATTGAACAAAAGATTGATGAAATTCTAGGAGAGTAAAAATGAGTATTCAAGATAAGACCGTGTTACCTAATGGCCCTACTTCTTCGCAATTAGTAAAAAAAGATTTTGAATCCAATCAGGAAGTCCGTTGGTGTCCTGGTTGCGGCGATTACTCTATTCTGGCCCAAACCCAAAGAACATTGCCTGATCTGGGTATTCCGAAAGAAAAATACGTGTTTGTTTCTGGAATTGGATGTTCCAGTAGATTTCCTTATTATATGAACACATACGGTTTCCATACCATTCATGGGAGAGCCACAGGTATTGCTACGGGCATCAAGTGTATAAATCCCGAGCTGTCCGTTTGGGTTATTACTGGTGATGGTGATGGGTTAAGCATTGGTGGCAATCATTTAATCCATCTTCTTCGTAGGAATTTGAATATTAATGTCATCTTATTTAACAACCGGATTTATGGACTCACCAAAGGTCAGTATTCTCCCACTTCCGAATTTGGCAAGGTCACTAAATCTACTCCAATGGGTTCCATAGATCATCCTTTTAATCCCATCAGTGTTGCGATTGGTGTTGGAGCAACTTTTGTGGCCCGTACGATGGATAGAGACCCGACACACTTACAACAGATTCTTAAAAGAGCCGCAGAACACAAGGGGACTTCTTTTGTGGAGGTTTTCCAGAATTGCAACATATTTAATGATGGTACCTGGTTTAGGTACACCGAGAAAGACACCAGGGCTGACACTGTGGTTTATCTTGAGCACAAAAAACCTTTGATTTTTGGTTCGAAGCAGGATAAAGGCGTACGCCTGAACGGATTTAAACCCGAGGTGGTTTCCCTGAAGAACGGTAAATATGACGAACATGACCTCCTTGTTCACGATGAAAAACAAAGTGAGCCAACTCTGGCTTTCATATTGAGTCATATGATTGAAAATCCCGCGTTACCTGTACCAGTAGGTGTCTTTCGATGCGTAGAACGAATGTGTTATGAAGATGCCCTAAATCAGCAAATTGAAAAGGCCAAGGAAATATATGGCGAGCCAGATCTGCAAGCTATACTGGAATCAGGGGATACCTGGGAGGTGAAGTGACGTTTATTTAAACTACGACAGACGGAAGATTGAAGCCCAGTGCCTGGTTCACTGGGCTTCTTTTTGTTTAAGCAAAATTTAGTTTTACTTGAAAATTCAGGAGAATTTTTGTATTTTAGTTTTATGGATTTAGAAAAAATAAAAAAGCGGATTGAAACACGATACGACGATCGCCAGGCAAGGTTAGAAAGTTGTAGGCTAAAATTACTTAATAAAATCAAGGTTGGCCTTACAGATTTTGTCGGCACATTCCCTTCAGTCAGCAAGATTGTTATTTTTGGTTCCTTGCTGAAAGCGGGCTACTTCACAGAACTTTTGGATGTAGATATTGCCGTGAAGGATTTGCCTAATGCAGAATATTGGCAAGCATTATTATGGTGGGAGAGAGTGCTTGAATTTGAGGATATTGATTTAGTAAGAATTGAAGATGCCAACCCGCGTATAGTAAAGTACATCAACAAAGGCGAAGTTGTTTATGAAAAAGAAATTCGAGAGCCTAAAAACTCTGAAATCCGAGATTCAGGATGCGATACAAAAATCTGTTGAACTCGATAATAAATTAAAAAAACTAGCGCCTGACGAAATTCATTTAACTACGTCTGAAGAGAAGCTTATTCTCATTGGTTATTTTTTATCTGGCATATACTCAGTTTTTGAAGAAATATTTAGATCAAATTGCATCTTGAAATTACATAAAATGGATCCATGAAAATATCAATTTGTGGAGTTTTACTTAATGGCTGAGCAAAAAAATATTGGCTCAATAATTTGCCCCAATTGTGGAAAATTGATTAGCGCCAATTCTGAAACATGCATGCACTGCGGCATGAAAAATCCGAATCTATGGGGATTAGCAGGCGTTCTCAGAAGAATATTCGGGGGCCAGTTGAGCTTTATTCCAATTCTTGCCACAGCTTGTATCGTTCTGTATGTAATTAGCTTACTGCTTGATCCTTCGGCTTTGTTTCGGCCTCACGGTTTTTTAGGATTTTTGTCACCCTCCGGATATAGTCTTAATCGTTTAGGTATGACAGGAGCATTTGCAATTTCCAAAGGGCACTGGTGGACTCTGATTACGGCTATCTACTTGCACGGAGGAATACTACACATTTTGTTTAACGTTCTTTGGATTCGACAATTGGGCCCCGTGGTGGAAGATTTATTTGGCATTTCACGGAGCTTCTTAGTTTTTACGATTTCTGGTGTGCTGGGATTTGCGGTCTCGAATTTTTGGGGCATTCCATTCACGATTGGAGCTTCGGGTTCGATTTTTGGTCTGTTAGGAGCGTTAGTTTATTATGGTAGGAAGCGTGGAGGTGCTTTTGGCCTGGCCATTTATCGTCAAACGGGCCAATGGGCGCTTGTGTTGTTTGTGCTTGGATTCTTAATGCCCGGAATTAACAATTTTGCGCACGCTGGAGGCTTCATTGGAGGATATGTTGCCGCGACTCTTCTGGGATTTTCAGAAATAAAAAAAGAGACCATGACCCATCATCTCTTCGCTTTTGGCACCATACTCTTAACCATTCTGGCGTTTTTGCTAGCTATCTTTTCATGATAGGTTAAATAATTCCCCTTGATTTGAGTTCTTAGTTCGTTTGGTTTCAGACCTGAGTAGTTCTACAAGAGCTTTGCGACAAACTTCTGCACGACTTGGCGACATAACGAATCGGAATTCTTTTTCAATCTCCGCAGCAAAATTGTCAAATTCTAACAAACATGCTTCCAACTCCGAGGGAGATTTTGTGTTCAATTGTCTAATCCAAAACTCTTTGTTTGAATACGGGTCCTGGCATTTTTCATTGTTGTTCATTTCTTATGCCTCCAAATTCTTTTGGGTGGTAATAAGGGCACCTACAATATAGTGAATTTAAGTGCACCTGTCAAGAGTTTTTTCAACAATTTTCCACTTGTTTAAAAATGGTTTATTCATTATGTTTTGAAAATTTGGAATCCGAATTTTGGACTTATTTCGAATTTCAATATTCGGATTTATTCATCAAAGAAAGGCTAGCTTTGTAACGCAACACGTCCTCGTTTGCGACGCTGCCCACAAGAACGAACTTCGTTACCGGCAAGCAGCTCAATCGGGACGAGTTGAGTTACACATCCAGGTCGCTCTTTTTAGGCATAACGTTTCCGATATTTAAAGCAATTCCGATATCTACCTGTCGGGATTGTGAAGCCTTCTAAGAAGGGCATAATCATAAATTTCATTTTGCCAGAATTATTTATAAGCCGCAGAGAACGCCGAGGACACGGAGATCTTTTTATTGAAATTGAGTAGAATTATCAGAAAATAAATCAAATCTAAAAAGGCAAACCGAATATTAAGCGATAAGCGATTAATGCTGATTCCATGCCGCGTTCTCGGTGCCCTCTGGGGCGAGGAATGCAGGTTAGAAAGGCTTGGCCCTCTTTGGAGCAGGATTTAGTTAAACGTTTTTTTACAGGCACCGGCTCGACTTACGATTTAATCGTAACTCTTTTTACTTTTGGCGCCGACCGTTACTGGAAGAGGAAGATTCTATCGAAAATTCCCAAATCTGATAAAATCCTTGACTTGGCCTGTGGCACTGGAATTTTGACTTTGAAATTGGCCGAGATGAATCCAAATGCCAAAGTTGTGGGCGTAGATGTGATGGAAGAATATATTGTCGTAGCAAAAAGAAAATTGGAAAACCTGAAGTGGAGCAATATTCATTTCATTTGTGCCAGAGCCGAAGAAGTAAAATTGCGGGAGACGTTTGACTGCATCACCTCTTCCTATATCCCTAAATATGTTTCAGCAGACAAACTTCTGGAAAACATATCCCCGAATCTTAGAACCGGCGGTATCTTGGTGTTGCATGATTTTGCCTATCCTACAAAATTCATATTCAAGAAAATTTGGGGGATGCACACGTTTTTAATGAAAAGCTTCGGCACCCCAATTTTTCCTAAATGGAAAACTATTTTTTATGAATTAGCGGATTTAGTCCGTAAGACCCAATGGATTCCTGAATATGTGGAGGCTTTGGAGCGTCATGGCTATAAACAGATTGAGCTTGAACGACATACCGCTGGCACCGCTGCTATTATTTCCGCCAAGAAAGGGGAGAGTTAAACCTAATCGATGATTATTTTACTTTAACTACACAAACAGTCATATCATCGAAACGCTGAGCGCCTGTGGTGAATTCTTTGACTCTATTTATAATCCCGTTGCCAATTTGCTCTGCGGTGCCATTGTCTGTTTTTTTAAGTGTTTCCAATAGTCGTTTTTCGCCAAATTCATGATCTTGTTGATCACGCGCATCAGTGATGCCATCGGTGAAGAGAATAAAGTAGTCTCCTGAATTGAAAGGTACCGTAATTTCTTGAAGTTGTTGTTTGAATTCATCAGGCGAGCCCAAGCATAAGCCCAAACCATTACTTTCCATGAAGTGCACCGTCTGTTCTTTTGAGTTATAATATAGTACAGGCTCATGTCCAGCGCGTGCAAGAGTAGCCATTCGCTTTTGCAAATCAAATTTCACACCCACCTGTGTGATGAAATAGTTTTTCTCAATATCTCCGCGCAACACATCATTGAGTTTTGCAAATAAGTCGGCTGGGGATGGATGATACTCATAGATAGACCGCATGATACCCTGGATTTTAGCAACGTAAAGTGCTGCTGAAGTCCCTTTGCCAGACACATCTCCAACGATGGTCATGAATTGCTGATCATTGTACTTAAGAAAGTCGTAATAATCACCGCCGACTTCGGAAGCTGGTTTTGAGGTCGCAAATATTTCGAGGCCAGGGACATCCGGCACTTTTTTGGGCAGGGAGCCGAGTTGGATTTTTTGGGCAAGCTGCATTTCATTTTTCAAACGCTCCTGGTCCTGTAAATTCTTGTGTAAGTTTGCATTCTCCAATGCTACCGCTGTCTGAGATGCGGCTGCTTCGAGCAATTCTATGTCTTCCACTCTAAAATGATCTTCTGAAAGTTTTTCGCCAAGCACAAAAAGTCCAAGCAGCCGACCATTTAACGTTATTGGAGCTAAGAAAGAGGCTCC
>JBHIAW010000051.1:0-16364 GCA_046758765.1 bacterium | reverse complement strand
CCCCATCGGTGAACCATCCCCACTCGCGCCCTCCACTACAATAATATGATCAAGAACTCCAAAACTCACAGTAATGGTTCCTGTCACATCCGTGTGACCAGACCCATCATCTGCGGTAACAACTCCAGAACCTGTCGAGGTTAATGTCAAAGTTGTGCTGGTACCTGATGTCGGGCTCACACTTCCAATCCCACCTGTGACTTCCCAGGAGACACTCGCATTGCTAACAAAATTATCAAATTCATCTCTTCCAATCGCAAAGAATTGTTGTGAATCGTTATCGGTAGTCGTTGGAATGGAGCCAACTTCACTGCCACCACCTCCGGCGGCATCTTCTATTACAATTTTGCTTATGGGACCGGCCGTAATTGAAAATGTAGAAGAGGTCCCACTGTCGATCGTCGTGCTCAAATTATCTTGCGTTTCGACAGCAACCGTAAATGATGAGCCGGTTGTGGTTATATTTGTTACATTGGCAATGTCAATGCTAACGGTAATTCCGGCACCTACGACATTTCCAGTACCATCCCTGATTAAAGTAATAGTCTGTCCTGATGGCGTTATGCTTGAAAATCCACCAGTCAAATTCGCATCATTGGAGGATGCTACTGAGACTCCGGAAACGTCAAACCCGGATGGAAATGTAATTAATATTTTCCCGTCGGTAGGAATATTTCCGCCACTTGCAGCAGTAGTAAAGGTAATCGTATAAATTGTGGAAGCACCTGCAGTCGCATCATCCGGCGTGGCAGTAACATTCGTCAAAGTTCCCCCATAAATAACACCAACCATCAAATGTACCAATACGATTGAAAATAATAAATTCCTTCTGAACTTCATGCTCTATTCACGTCCTAAGGTATTGGTATCGCTTTATCTTAAAGATTTAGAATTCTTAGCCTTCAAAACGACTCTTACTTTTTCTTTCCTTTGGATTTGTTGATCGGACTTATTTTGGAATTCAACTTCGACAGTAAATTGTTTATCAGATTCAGATGGATTCTTTATGTTGGCGAACTTAACCTCCACCCGTTCATTAGGCATGATGCTTCTTCCCAAACCCGTTCTGCTTAATACTAATTTATTACCATTTACTGAGACTTTGAATCCGCCATTGATGTTTATAGAATTGGCTATTTTTACCCTAGAAAGGTCAAAGTTCTCAGGAAATGTAACGAATATTTGGCCGTGGGGGAAAAGCGTATCAGAAGTAACAAAACTTATCTGATAAATAGAAATAGCCCCAACTACGGGATTCAGGGGAATGACTTTAACAGAATCTTGTGGTACGGCAAAAACTAAAGTATTAGTGAGCAATAATATGAATAAGACCCTAATGAAGTTCTTCATCCACACAATTTCTTGATCATTTATGTTACTTTGTTTCCTTTTGATACAATTATTCATTTTCTACTTAACCTAGAAAAAGATAGTTAAATTATTGCAAACATTATACCAGACAGTCTATTAACTTTATCATATTTGCTTCAACATTAAATGTAATTAATACATCGTACAAAATCAATAGAGAAAAATATGAGGTTTAAAACATCATAGAAATTCAAATCAGCAGTAGGTAAATTTTTGGAGAGTTAAACAAGTAGTACTTGTTTCTTGAACTTGGACCCTTCCCTTACTTAAGAATTGCACGGAGAAGAATAAGAAACCCTTTTCCGTCATTTTCTGCCAATTTAAGATTTTTTTCAGCCTTTTTGAAATTAGGATTAATTCTTAAAGCCGTTCTAAATTCTCCTAATGCTTTCAAAAATAAATTCCTGCACTGGATTAAGTAAGCAATGCCTATGTTGTTTCTTAGATCAGCATAGTGGGGAAATTCTTCTATTAAATCCTGCAAGTCATGGACATAATTGGAGATAAAGTCGTCATCTTTGCCTTTACCTCCATACATAAATTTTAGATAGAACTCATTTTCAATGTCAAAGACCTTGGTTAGAAAGTCCCTGGGTTTACATTTTTTGTACTCATCAACAGCCTCTTGATAAGCTTCTTGGGTAATCAATTCCATCACTTTATCAAAATCGGGAATATCACCATTCAAGTTCTTCTCTGCTGCCTGCTCGAGATGCTCCAGAGCCTTCTTACCGTTAGCTTCAACTGGCACGTCCTCTTCATCAGCTTGATTCAAAGATTCAGCAAGCAGGGCCATACCAAGATGGTAATGGGGCTCCACGAAATCAGGATTCAGTTTTATAGCCTCTTGGAAATGCTCAGCAGCTTCGCTCAGGATATTCTTTTGTAAGTAAGCAATGCCCAAAAGATTGTGAATATCTGCAAAATCCGGTGCCTTATTTGCGCCCTTCTCAAGCACTTCTATTGCTTCATCTATAGCATCCGAAACGATCCATGCCTTTCCGAGATTAGCAAATACTTCTGAAAAATCTGGGTCTATTGCTAAGGCAAAATTGAACTGCTCGACTGCTTCTTTTATCAAGTTCTTCTTTAAAAATAGCAGTCCCAGCTTATTGGCTGAAGGGGCATGTCTAACTGTTTTTACTTTCTCATAGATATAATAGAGAATTTCCATCTCGGTAATAACAGACTGATGGATCTCACTCATACGATTATCGAGCTCTTCCGGCGATAAATCACTGTCGATAGTCATTTCTTTTGACTCTATCACCTGTCCCTCGTTAAAAACACTGGAAATGATGGTCCCTTTTGAATTAGAATAAGTGGTCTGGACATGAAATTTACGCCCACCAACCAAAACGTCATTGTTAAGCCCACGATTATCCATAATCCTTCTCTCTCTGATAGGTTTATCTTTGGGAATAGAATTAATCCTTCTTAGCGGTTTACTATCTTTATCCGTGTTATTCTTATATCTACTCTTTTGGGTTTATGCAGAAAACTTCCTCGTATTAATATTTGGGCTGTACAGACACCTTTCTGATCTTGGTCTTTCTCAGTCCTTTTGTTTTATCGGCTAACCCTAAATCTTTCTTTAACTTCCGTTCCCCAGAGCCGATGGCCGAAAACCGTAATTCTTGGCCATTCACGGCAGTCAATTTACTGTCTTGCTGTTCCATTAATTCTTAAACAGGGACTTTTCGGCTATGCCTCTAGCTTTCTTAAAGCACGTCTAATTCGCAAGAGAGCCTCCTGCAAATTACTCAGAGAGGTTGCATAAGATATCCGCACATGGTTATTTGAACCAAACGCTTCTCCAGGCACCAATGCTACGCCTTCTTCTTCTAACAAAAGAGAACAGAACTGCATTGAGTTCTGAATCGTCTTATCTTTGTACTGCCTACCTAAGTATTCCGAAATATTAGGAAAGACATAAAAAGCGCCTTTTGGCAAAGTACAATGAATCTTGGGAACTTCATTAAGCTGGCCCACCAAAAATGTTCTTCTGCGATCAAACGCCGTTACCATTTCCTGGACAATCTTACTCTCTAACTTAAGAGCTGCCACACTGGCTTTTTGAGAAATGGAGCAAGGATTTGATGTTGTGTGGCTCTGAATTTTTGAAACCGCTTTAACAATCTCCACATCCGCTGCTAAATAGCCGATCCGCCAACCCGTCATGGCAAAAGCTTTGGATAGCCCGTTTACCACAATCACTTGCTCCTTTAGTTCAGGGAATGATGCCAAACTTACATGCTGGCTCCCATCATAAATCAGTTTTTCATATATCTCATCAGAAATAACATACATCTTGGAATGTCTGATAACTTCGGCCAACCCAGAAAGCTCAGAGGGGGTATATACCGCGCCGGTGGGGTTACATGGACTATTAAGAATCAACAATTTTGTGTGAGAATTAATCGCACGCTCAAGTTGCTCCGGTAGGAGTTTAAAATCTGTTTTTTCATCAGTATTTAGAATAACCGGAGTAGCATCTACAAATGTGACTTGTTCGAGATAACTGGTCCAATAGGGAGCTGGAATAATGACCTCGTCTCCTTCCTGACAAAGAGCGAGCATTGTGTTCATGATGGCGTGCTTAGCTCCACAAGTTACAACAATTTCTGAAGGAGTATAATGCAAGTCATTAGAAATACGAAGCTTATCACAAATAGCTTGTTTAAGCTCAAGGGTTCCTGAGCTTGGCGTATATTTAGTGAATCCCTCGTTGATTGCCTGAATAGCAGCCTCTTTGATTACATTCGGCGTATCAAAGTCAGGCTCTCCGGCCCCAAGGTCCACTATGTCCTTCCCCGCTCGCCGTAATGAGTCCACCAAAGCGGTTATTTCTAATGTTTGAGAGGGTTGAATTTGCTGAGTGCGCCGAGATACTAACATATTGAAGATACCATTAAGCCATAATAGAGCCAATACAAGCTACATTTACAATATCATCCCATGAACAACCACGTGACAAGTCATGGGCGGGTTTATCTAATCCTTGAATAATTGGGCCCATGGCCTTGGCAGAAGCCAATCGTTCCGTTAGTTTGTAAGCAATATTACCTGCGTTAAGATCAGGAAATATTAAGACATTTGCCTTTCCCGCGACTACACTTCCTGGGGCTTTTCTTTCTGCCACTGTTTCTACCAGAGCGGCATCGCCTTGTAGCTCGCCGTCGATTTTCAAATTGGGATTTTTGCTTTTTGCGATTTCAACAGCCTGTTGAACTTTTTCAACCAAAGGGTGTTCAGCGCTACCTTTGGTAGAATAGGATAACAATGCTACACAAGGTTCCTCGCCGGTGAGTCTCCAGTGTGTCTTTGCCGAAGAAATGGCAATATCGGCTAACTGCTCTGAATCGGGATTCGGGACAACCGCACAATCGGCATAGGTCAAAACCCTATTATCTTGAAATACCATCTCGAATGTACTAGAGACTAAAGAGATTCCCGGAGCCATACCTATGATTTGAATCGCTGCTTTGAGGACTTCACCGGTAGTGGACACACTGCCAGCCACACTACCGTCAGCAAGGCCAGCGCGGACCATCATGGCGGCAAAATAGATAGGCTTCTTCATAACGGCCTGGGCATCCTCACGATCGATGTCTTTATCCTTCCTAAGTTCATAATATATATCACAAAATTCATCAAGATGTTGCGACTCCCTTGGATCCAAAATTTCGACATCCCCCAATTCTACAGAATTCTGAGTTGCTGTGCCTCGAATTTCATGTTCATTTCCTAATAGAATACAACGTAAGATGTTATTTTTATTCAAATATTCGACCGCTTTTTGTATGCGTATTTCTGCGCCTTCCGGAAATACGATTTTTTTGTCTGATCTCTTGGCCCTTTCTCTAATGTCTTGTACGAAAATCATAGTTGGAGATATTTCTCTCTTAAACAGCGGTGAACCTCTTCAGGGACAAAAGAACTAACATCGCCATTAAATTTTGCCACCTCTTTGACTATCGTTGAATTTAAATAGGTGTATTTTTCATTAGGCATAAGAAAGACGGTTACAATGTTTGCGGCCAACTTTCGATTTACGAGCGCCATTTGAAATTCATATTCAAAGTCGGTGATAGCTCTTAGGCCTCTAACAATGACATCCGCGCCCTTCTTCTTAGCATAATCCATTAGCAAACCACTGAAATTTTCTATCAAAACATTCGATAGGTTTGAAGTTACTGTGCGAATCATGCTGACTCGCTCTTCGACCGTAAATAGTGGGGCCTTGGCAGGATTGGTTGTAACTGCCACGATCACCGAATCAAATAAGTTCGCGGCTCTCTCTATGATATCCAGATGTCCATTCGTTATTGGATCGAAGGTCCCTGGATATATGGCTAATCTATTCTTTTTCGACATACTGAAAAAATGATACCGATGAGTCTCCCATTCGCTTGCAAAATTTCAGAATTAATTTGTCTGCTGTATATTTCAGCTCTGCTCTACAACTATGTTCAACAATCAGTAGCCCGCCCTTTTGAAGCAGGTTAGACTTTTCAACCGCCTTAACCGTTCGCCATGCTAAGTTTTTTATATAAGGTGGATCCGCAAAAATTAGATCAAACTTAACAGCTAACTTAGCCAGTTTCTTAATAGCAATATCAGCCGAATCCCTTAATATGTGTGCCTTATCTATGAAACCCGTTTTCTCCAAGTTTTTTCTGAGGACCTTTAGTGCATATCTATTATTTTCAATAAAAATAGCCTTGGCCGCACCTCGGCTCAAGGCCTCGATTCCTAAGCTGCCGCTCCCGGCATAAACATCAAGAATCACACTATCTTCAAGGCAATCACTAACAACATTAAAAATCAGCTCTTTTGTACGATTAGTTGTGGGCCTTAGGAAGCTATTTCTAATTGCGGATAAACTCACTCCCTTTCTTGTTCCAGAAATAATTTTCATTAAATAAGTGTCTAAAACAAATCACGACGGTTGATAAAGAAACAAATTCAAAACAAGCATAAGGCTGTCGTCACTAAAATCAATCATATCAGGGGATACTAAAAGAATTTTGGTTAACTCTACATTCAAACCTTGTACAGCAATTTCCTCTAGAAATCCAACGACCGCTGATTTGCTTCCAAAGACTCTAATTAATATAGGGATTCTTAGATATCCATCTACAAAAGTTCCCTGATGGGATTGAAATTGCCGGATTTGTAATCCATATTGGTTAGCAGTATTTTGCACCCAATTTTTCGTCTGTTCTAGATTCATAGATGCGACTCTACCAGTTGATAAGCCTGCACGATCACCTGCTACGGACCCTGCAAGTAATACTTTTTCTAAAGACTTACCATCGGTTGCTACTTGGCTTTCCGACAATACCGTAAAATTACCCGTGCCGGAACTTTGTGTAAGCAGATTGATAAAGTTTTGTGCCTCAGAGGCTGTGGCAGCGACAAATTCTAATCTCACTCTCTTTCCAGCATACGACAACAAAGTTGTATTCAGATTTGAAGGTATCATGGACATCAAATCGGTAACCGTCTGAATTGAAGACCTTGAAGTAGATACAATTCGGCTGCTTACAGGGTCTAAGCTTTCAGTCAGGGAAGGCAAGGATGGGGGAGTGGTCTCCACTCTCCGCTCCGGCTCCATCGTAGGCTCTGGCTCAATATTGGTCTCGAGTTCAGATTCATCTAACGGTTTCGATTCGGTTGGCTCTTCAGCTTCTGGTGGGAGTGTCTCGATAAAGTCCTCTACTTGTCCTTCAGACGTGGGTAAATCCGCTTGACTGGACCTTTTATCCCCAGTAAACAAGAAAAAATACACCGCACTCCCTAACAATGCAACTACTCCTAAGATGATAAGAGTAGATACGAGGGAAGAATAACCTCTTTTTAAGGGGTATCCTGCAGTTTTTGTCGTGTCAAATGTCTCTGTTCTCTCTTCAAAGGTTAGTTCCTGAGTGTCCAGACTTGAGGTTTGAGAAAAATCATCAAACTGTTCTTCTTTTTCCTTTTCTTCCCCCTTGTCATCACCAATTAAATTAATATCAACCATAACTTACTCCATAATTAAAATAGTATGGTTTATTGTATGCCCCTTAATGCTGCTCCTACAGAAATCATAAAACGCTCTGTACGTGTCTGCGACACCGCGTCTTTAGCCTGTGATACCAGTTTGACTCTTCTAAATGGATTGGCCCTATCGATACGGATGTCGTGACTATTTTGCAATCCCTCTAAGACGCGGTCCTCTACTGCCTCACCATAAAGAAAAATTTCGTCTAAGTCCTCAACACCCTTGCCTAACTGATGATCCATGATTATTCGTCGGAGTTCTTTTGAAATTAGCCGAGTCATTGATTCTTCTTCAATATCTAAGGGACTACTATTAACGGGAAAGGTCATATCTTGAGACAAAAAGTATTTTTCGCCTTCTAAGATCAAAAAGTGAATTTTCTTTTCTTCCACATCAATAAGGCCGATTCTGTCGTTGTGACCATAATCATAATTAATTTGAAGAGCTCTTTGGGCCGAAAAAATATCAACATCGACGACTTTTAACTGCAAATTGGTGTGTTTAAACACCTCTTTTAAGAATTCGACAATTGTTTTTCGGACTACCACCACCAGCATATAATTCAGGTTATCGCTCGAATTTGAATTTAACTGTTCAAAATCTATAATATACTCCTTTATAGGTGAAACTGCAAACTGATTGACCTCCCAAAAAATGTGTTCTTGCAATTTGTCTCCAGCCAAATTATTGTCCACTGGAAATTTTTTGATCAAGACCATCCGGGAATCTAACGAAAAAGCTGCATGTTCTACTTGGAAGCTCTGCGATTCGTAAAGTCGTGTAATGTCTTCAGCAAATCGACGGACCATGTTTTTGTTTGAAAACACCTCAAAAGTAAAAGGACGACGAACTCGTCCCTGAGTGATTTGACTTATTTGGAATTCGTTAAAGCTCTTCCTACCCTCAACCATCCTGAGTTGATCATCAACTAAACTAATTCCAAGTATCCCAGTGCTTTCCTCCTGGGCCATTTCTTACCTCCACTAAAACAGGTTATTGGCCTGTCTCCCAACTTTTGTCCCCTTTTTCAATATAACCATGATTTGCTAACCGAAGGCCACCAACACGGGATTTCATAAAATCATTCCGTACCATCTGAATATCGTTGCTGTCAATAGGACAATAAATGTTTAAATACTTTATGGTTGTTGTATCGACATGGACCAAACGATACCGTTTATGTACTGTTGGACACTGAAATAATGAATCCAGTCCCGCACCTTTGACATCTTCAAGCACTGTTAGAACAAGATGGAAATTATCCGTGACTGATTCCATATTTTCTACAACATCTGCTGCTGCACGTTCAGCGCCACTAAGATCACCACTTTCTATCAAATTTCGAACAATGTCCATATCCAAAGTAAACTGCTTTGAATCGATATTCAAAAAAGCCTCTTTCAATTCTTTTACGGGAGTATTCGGGAGATTCTTCATCCGGTCGTGTATATACTCTACATAACCGGCCAACTCTCGTGAATCCATCTTTACTTGTTGTTGCATTTGGCTTAATGAATCGATCATAACGGTGTCCATGGCCGCGGGAATATCCGCCAAGATGATTTCTTCTACTGCCTTAATTTCATTCAATCTTGTTACTACCGAGTCTATGCCTCTTTTTATGATTGAATCTACGTAGGTGGCATATTCGGGACTTGTTCTCAAAAAATCGACTACTTCCGGTAAGCTGTCCGAGTATACATCGTTATACTTTTGATATTGAAGTTCAGCGTTCAAAATGTCGCTCATCCTTTCGCGGCAAATTTGAGCGTTTTCTCCTTCTCGTTCTGTTAATTTTTTTGGATAAATAATGGAAACTACCAGTACCGCTGCCAGAATTACAATTAACAGTTCATAAATTATTGAACCTTTAGCCTTTTCTTCTGCCATTTCTCCTCCCTCAATTGTGAATAGATAGAATTAACGTTCAACTTATCTTAGAGTTATGTATGGCTCAATCTTTTTTAATGTGGCCTTTCCAATCCCCTTGACTTCTCTTAATTCCTCTAGACTATGAAACCCTCCCTTTTTTTGTCGATAGGTTACAATTCTTTCTGCCAAGACTGGTCCAATCCTGGGTAAATTTTGAAGTTCCTCTTCATTTGCTTTGTTGATATTAATTAAGAACTTCTTCGCTTTGTCATTGTTAGCGGCGGGAACGACTCCTGTTTTAGAAAAATCAATATTTTGTGAATCTACAGTATAATTATCGTGACCATTAAGTGCACTGTTTCTCAGGGAAGCAATTGATCTATCTAGTTCAACATAATGGTTATCTTCATCAACGGCAATCTCTTTTGCTCGTTCTTTAAACTCCTCAATACTTATTTCATTGGCAACCGGTATTGTTTGCTTGACAATAAATCGTTGATAAAGGGTAACCACGGTACCAATAAGCAAAGTAAATATGAGAAACAGAACTATTCCTTGTTCTTGCTTCGTAAAACCAAGCATATCAATCACCATCTAAAAGATAGCCTCTTTGACTTTTCTCAAAAAGGTTCGGTCATTCTGAGGCGGCTTTGTATGTTCACTTTTCGCTAATTCTTCAAAGAGTTTTTTTTCTTTCGCAGAGAGTTTGGTCGGCGTCCAAACCACTATTCTTACCAATTGGTCACCTCTTTTTTGACTGTGGAGTCTGAGAATCCCTTTTCCGCGCATTCTTAGAATCTTGCCACTCTGAGTTCCCGGTGGAATATGCAGTTTTGCCTTACCATTAAGAGTAGGCACTTCAACATCCGCACCCAAGGCCACCTGGCTAAAACTTAAAGGTAAATCATATAAGATATCGTCTCCATGCCGTTCAAAATACTCATGCTCTTTTTCTTCAATAAATATGATAACGTCCCCTTCAGGCCCGCCTTTTGGTCCAACGTTTCCCTCACCGCGCACCGTGATATAATTGCCGTAGGAGACCCCACTCGGTATATCGACTGTAATAATACTTTCACCTTGAACCCGGCCTTCACCACCGCAGACTTTGCATGGCTCTTTTAGAATTTTGCCTTCGCCATTGCACCGAGGGCAGGTAGTGATATTAACAAATTGACCGAAAAGCGACTGAGATACCTGACGCACTTCACCGGTTCCATGACATTGCAAGCAGGTAATTGGCGTGGTACCTGCTGCGGCCCCGCCGCCTTTACACGCGTCACAAAGCGTCCATTTTTTCAATTTTATTTTTTTCTGGACCCCATTAGCAATTTCTTCTAATGTGAGTTTTAGTCTTATTTGTAGGTCTCTGCCTCGCTGTTGTCTGGGACCGGTGCTCCCCCGCCCCATTCCGAAAAAATCACCGAAGCCAAAACTTTCGGACATAAACGTACGCAAAGCATCGGCCAAATCAAATTCAAACCCTGCAAAACCCTCAAATCCACCCCTCAGGCCACTGTGGCCAAATCTATCATAGCGGACACGCTTTTCATTGTCTTTTAGCACTTCATAGGCTTCTGCAACCTCTTTGAACTTTTCTTCCGCTTGCTTATCCCCTGGATTTCGATCCGGGTGGTATTCCATGGCTAACTTCCTGTAAGCCTTCTTTATCTCGTCTGTGCTTGCATCCCTATGGACACCTAATATTTCATAGTAATCTCTTTTAGTCATATTCTAAACTTCTGGTTGTATACTCGCGGATGATTCTCTGATTTCGTCAATTCAAGACAGAAAACGCTTATCATTTGCTCACTAAGACCTGAGAGTGTCGTAAAACACGATCGTTCATCATGTAGCCTTTTAGATGCTCTTCAACTATGGTGCCGGAGGGGTGATCATTACTATCTACCTGCAGCAATGCATCATGCTTCTCAGGGTCGAAACTCTGGCCAACCGCCTCAATGGGTTTGACTCCTCGCTTTTCTAATATTTTCATTAAATTCTTGTAAATCAACTCAATGCCCTTACATAGCTCTTCGTACTCATCTGAATTTCCAGTAGATTGAATAGACCTTTCCAAATCATCTACAATTGGCAACAGCTCCGTAATCAATTCCGCATTGCAATTCGCGATGAATTGTGAGAATTCTTTTTCGGTTCGCTTTCTGTAATTGTCAAATTCCGCAGCCTTTCTGAGTAATTGATCTCTCAATTCATTGCATTCGGTTTGGGCTTTTTCTAATTGCTTCTTAAGATTTTTGTATTTGGAGGAAGTGATGGACTTCCTTTCAACCTTCTTTTTACTTTTTGACTTCTGCCCATTATTATCTACATTATCATTTCCAGATTTAACTATCATGTCAAAATCATTGTTCTTGCTTGTCATAATTCCTCAACCCTCAAGATTTTCAACTCATTTGTGCACTTAACATCTGGGTTAGCGCTTTTCCCATATAATCAACCAAAGAGATAATTTTGGCATAGTGCATTCGTGTAGGTCCAACCACGCCCAATGTTCCTGTCACATTTCCTATGTGATAGCTGGTGGCAATAATACTACAATTTCTAAATAATTCGTCCTTATTCTCTTCACCAATAGTAATTGAAATTCTATCATCTTCCTCTTTTTCGTCAAAAAGATGCAGAATAATCTGTTTACTGTCTAATAATTGTAATATTTTCGTAAGATGTTCTTTATCTGAAAACTCAGGATTAGCCATGATATTTTGAGTACCCCCTAAGTGCAAATCATTATCTTTGTATTCTTCAAAATTGAAAAGTTTGTTCGATGATTTTACAATTAGTCGAACGAGCTTATCTTCGCTACTTGAAACTCCGAACATTCTTCGGTCGATGGTCTCTTTAATTTCCTTAAGAGACAGGCCGGTGAGACGTTCATTTATGATCCACGTGGTTTCGTTCAATTGCTCTCTTGAAACCCCGGATTCCATCTCCATCATGATTGTCTTAACGAGGCCAGAATTGATAGAAATAACCGCTAAGATCTTATTTTCAGAAATGGGTACTAACTCCATTCTTTGAAAAATGCCTTCATAAAACCTCGGTGCCAAAACCACGCCTAACTGACTAGAAATTTTGCCCAAAACCTGGGAAGATGTGTGTAGGATTTCATCCACATCTACTGAGACTTTACGAAGATTCTCCAAAATGATTCGCCGCTCATTTCGGGCCAAGCTTTGCACCAATCTAAGAGTGTCCACATAAAAGCGATATCCTTTGTCGGTAGGAATACGTCCAGCAGAAGTGTGGGGCTGTTTCAGGTAGCCCATCTCTTCAAGATCGGTCATCACGTTTCTTATCGTAGCGGCACTGATGCATAGCCCGTACTTCTTGGCCACATAGCGAGAGCCAACGGGCTTTGCATTCTCGACATAGCTCTCTACAACACAATTCAAAACTAACTTTTCCCTTTCTGTGAGCGTATGTGCACTTATTTCCATAGAGTTAAACCAATTCTTGTCAATAATCTGAAATGCAAGAAAAATATCGACAAATTAACGTAATATATCAACGCTAAAATAGTAATTTTTCCGACGTTTGTCAAGCAAAAACTCAAATTGCGAATTATGCTAATCATAAATAGCGTCGTACCGCGGTAAAGCTGCCTGCCAATCCTAATATGGTTCCTAGAATAGCCAGCACAATGTACAATTTCCAATTTACTGTAATAAATCCGGGAATTTCAATAGCCGCGATTTTCAAAATAACCAACAAAAAAAGGGCTGAGATGATCCCTCCAACAAATCCCTGCGTTGTACCTTGAATATAGAGCGGCGTTTGAATGAACAATTTGGTTGCTCCAACTAGTTTCATCGTTTCAATTATATTCTTTTTTGCGAAAATTATCAGGCGAATGTTGTTTGAGACCAGCAGGAGAGCACTTAGACAAACAATTGATCCAATCAAAAAATCAATTGCTATAGCAATCTTAATATATTTTTCTAAAATAACTAAGAATTCACGTCGATAGACAATATCTTCCTCATTGATTTCTTCCAAAGATTTTATGGTCTGAAAAACTTTCTCAGCTCCAGAAAAAGACCTGTAATTCTCTTTTAACTCAATCCGAAATGAAGCTGGCAGCGGGTTATAACCTAATGTCTTAAAATATTCATCTTGTTGATCTTTAAATAATTTCTTAAACTCCAGAGCAGCCATTTCCTTAGAAATAAAAGTCAATTCTTCTACTCCTTCAATTTGCCTAATAGTATCGCCAAGTTCTTGAATCTTTATTTCATTCCAAGAATCATCTAAAAACACTTCCAATTCTACCCGGCTTCGCAAATTTGCAACGAGACGCCCCAAATTGACCGTGATTATCAAAAATATTCCTATCAAAATCAACGAAATTGCGACAGTTCCAGTAGCGACAAAACTTGCAAATCTAGCCCGGCCCAGGCCTCCAATGCCTTCTTTGAGACAAAATAATAATCCTTGATTCAATAAAGCGTCCTTCCGTTTTTTATGGATACGATTCTTTTGGCGGTGCTGTTGACTAATTGGTAGTTATGAGTCGCCATCAGAATTGCTGTTCCACGAGCATTGACTTTGTCAAGAATATTCATGATCTCAATCGTCGTCTTAGGATCCAGATTTCCGGTAGGTTCATCAGCTAATAGAATAAAGGGGTCCTTGACGATGGCGCGGGCAATGGCCACCCGTTGTTGTTCACCGCCTGAGAGTTCATGCGGCATTTTTCTGCTTTTGTGACTTAATCCCACTTCTGCCAACGCCCTAAGCGTTTTTTTCTTAACGTCTTTCTTTCGTGCGCCAGTCACTTTGAGAGAAAAAGCAACGTTTTCAAAAACATCTCGGTCTTCTAAGAGTTTAAAATCTTGAAAAATAATCCCTAATTTTCGGCGTAAGTATGGAATGTCTCTTTTGTGAATATCTAGGGAATTATACTCATCAACAACCACATATCCTTCTGTGGGAAATTCTTCCATATATATCAATTTTAAGACCGTACTCTTTCCGGCTCCGGTAGGGCCAACAAGAAATACAAATTCCCCATTTCGAATTTCAAGATCAATTGATTCTAAGCCATCGCCATTCGGATATTTCATTTTTACATTGTGAATTCTAATCATGTGGAAGCTGAGAGTAAGTGTTTGTCTAAATCTTTTTTAATACAAAATGCACTCGGTCAGAGTCCTCCGTGCCGGGTCGCTTGGAAAAACCATCATATGTTCCAACAACCTTAAATCGATTCATTGGAATTATGTTTGCTATTTCATCGATTCGATAAATCCTCTGTCGGTGGAGCTCCCGCACGGGTGCCTTTGAATTCGAATCACGAGAAATAATAAATTCGTTAATCTGAATCTTATCTTTCTTTAAATAATAAGATTGACGAATATATTGGTAGTCATCTACCTTGTCTTTTTCATAATAATTCCTAAAGAAACTACGTGAATTTCTCTCAGTGCAAATGTCAAAAACAAAAACTCCGCCGCTGCACAAAGCATCCGCAGCATGGTCCATCACCTCGTAACACGCATTTAAATCCGTACAATAGTTTATGCTATCATACGTACAAATGCAAGCTTGAAAGTTCTGTTTGACTCTAAAAGTCGCCATGGCACCGCGCCAAATAGAAATTCTTAGCCCTTTCCGTCTGGCCTTTTCTTGCGCAATGTTTAACATATTTTCTGAGGCGTCGAATCCGACTACGTGGAAATCTAAATCTGTCAAACTCAGAAGCAAACTACCGGTTCCACATGCAACATCCAAAACTCTGTTCACTGGGATTTCCGCATTAGAAAAGAGATTGGCAAGATATTTTGCCCAGCAGACATAATCAACATGGCGCATCACATAATCATAAATGACTGCCAAGTGCGAATATGGTTCAACGTCTATCGGTTTTTGTAGCCATTGCGATGGCAAGTTTTATAGCCTCCACCATACTACCTGAATCAGCCACACCCTTTCCAACAATATCAAAAGCTGTGCCATGATCGGGTGAGGTGCGGATAATGGGTAAGCCGGCCGTATAATTGACCGCCCTACCAAAAGAGCTCATCTTCAGAGGAATCAGTCCCTGATCGTGATACATGGCTAAATACGCATCAAACTTGTTGTCTTGTAAACGAGCGAATAATGTATCTGCTGGAAAGGGCCCCTCTACTTCAATACCAATATTTTTTGCGGCATGAATAGCCGGTTGAATAGTCTCTGTCTCCTCACCACCAAACATTCCGCCTTCACCGGCATGGGGGTTTAAAGCAGTTACTGCAATCTTTGGTTTTGGAATCTTAAATCTATCTTGTAAATCGCTATTCAGTATCTCTATTTTCTTACAAATTTTTTCTTTGCTTAGAAGTCGTGGTACACTTGCAATTGGGCAGTGTGTAGTCACGAGCCCAACTCTAAAATCCCCACTGAGTAAAACCATTACAACCTCGTCTGTGTGGGTTTTTTCTGCCAAAAGCTCCGTTTGACCAGGATAATAATAACCTGCTAAGTTCAAGGCCGCTTTTGAAATTGGAGCAGTAGTCATGGCGTCAACTTTTCCGACTACTGCCATATTTATGGCCATTTCCAAAGCCTTTGCAGCCACTTCTCCTCCAGTGGTCGTAATCTCTCCTAAATCCGAGGGCAAATATTCTTTAGTACCTGCATCCAAAACCTCGATTTCATTTTCAGATAATTCTCGCTCTCGCAAATCAGAAACCTCTATTAACTGTAAGTCTTGGTTAACAAATTTTAGCTGCTGCTCCACTACTGATGTTGGCCCAACAATGACCGGTCTACACGCTTTTCGAATTGCACTTTTGGATAATGCTTTGACTATCACCTCAGGCCCTATCCCATTGATATCCCCAATGGTGATAGCGATTATAGGGCGTTTTCTCATTTACAATATCTCACCTAAGAAATGGTTTAAACAATTTTCGTAACTATTCAGGCTGCCCTGTCATTCCGTAGGAATCTTTGTAAATTTTAGCACCAAGTAAAAAAGGTTCATCGGGACGCTGATTCAAAAAAGATTCTTCCAGAATGACAGCCTGAATAGTCACCAATTTTCGTAGCGAATAGGTAAGAGCGTACA
>JBHIAW010000050.1:0-16378 GCA_046758765.1 bacterium | reverse complement strand
TCATTCTGGAAGAATCTTTGTAATAAACAGGACCTTACGTCCAATCAAAAAAGATGCCTCCTGAATGACACGCACCGCAGAGTCTGGCTTTTCACACAGTCTGTGAACGAGTACGGCTGGTTACCTCACCGTAACTGAGGTTTTACTTGATTGCCGAAATTTTCCTTGCATTTGGATGTAATTATAGCTATATTTTGAGTTTGAAAAATTGTCAGAATTTAGCTAAGGTTTGAGGCGTTATTAATAGGTGTACATTTAACATGAGGAGACTAAGTTGAAAGCCAATATTCATCCTCAATATGAGATTGGAATGGTAACCTGTGCCTGTGGTAATACTTTTCAAGTTCGTTCCACAGTTGGAGATTTGAAAGTCGAGATCTGTTCTGCTTGCCATCCATTTTTCACTGGAAAACAGAAGCTGGTTGACTCGGCCGGGCGGGTAGAAAAATTTATGCGAAAGTATGGATTATCTGATAAAAAAAGTAAGACGACGCATAAAGATGTGGAAGAAAAATCGAGTTCTAACATAAGAAAAGAAGTAAGTCCCAATTCTTAGCCATTAGTTGAAAAATTCAAACGGGATGTGTGCCTTTCAGGGGCCCATTCCGTTTTTTTGTTAGGATGGGTTTCAAAATAAATAGAGCTTATGATGTCTAATCAAAATATGCCATTAGGCGGTCAGGCTGTTATCGAAGGGGTTATGATGCGTTCTCAGGACACTCTGTCCGTGGCAGTTCGTCGAAAGAATGGCAGCATTTATGTCCGAAAACTGCCGTTCGTATCATTGGTAAAAAAATTCAAAGTTTTTTCCCTTCCGATTTTGAGGGGAGCGGTAGTGTTGATTGAGTCTTTAATCTTGGGTGTAAAAGCACTGGCCTTTTCTGGCGATGTTGCCATGGAAGATGAGAAAACGAAAGAAGGGAAAAATAGTCGAGAGTCTAAAGCCGCAACCAAAAAGAGCTTTGCTTCAAAAGTGTGGACGGCTGCAACGGTTTTGTTTTCCCTTACCCTAGGTCTTTTTATTTTCTTTTACGTCCCACTTATTCTGACCGACTTGTTGGGTGCGCGTTCTGGATTCATGTTCAATTTGGTCGATGGAATATTACGATTAGGTCTCTTTCTAATGTATCTTGGATTGATTACATTAATGAAAGACATACGAAGAATTTTTGAATATCATGGTGCTGAACACAAGAGTATTCACACTTTTGAAAACAAAAGAAGGCTTATCCCGTCGGAGGCCCAAGTTTTTTCAAGGTTTCATCCCCGCTGCGGCACCAGCTTTCTTCTCATTGTCATGATTGTAAGTATTTTTGTCTTTATGTTCTTGGGTAAGCCTCATGACTTAGGTGATAGGCTGTTTAGGCTGGCGTTTATCCCTTTGATTGGTGGCCTCTCGTATGAAATGATTCGTCTTTCGGACAATAGAGCGAACAGTAACTTTTGGAAGGCCTTTATTTTGCCAGGTCTTTGGTTGCAAAAATTGACGACCAAAGAACCAGATGAAAGTCAGTTGGAAGTTGCAATCATTGCTCTAAGATGTGCACTTGGGGAGGATCTATCAGAGCATAAAGGTGTGGTATTAGAAGGACAAGAATTTGTGCAAGCGGATGTTGTTAGTTGAAGGACTGTACGGTACAGTATATTTCTAATTAGTGTCTGACCGAGAAACTGTTAATATAGTCGTCATTGCGAGGCGCCGAGAAACGCTTCTAGGAAAAGCTGACCTTCTTCAAGAAGGTTAGCTTTTGACTGAATGGAAAAGACACTAACCTTTTGAAAAAAGGTCAGCGTCTGGCGGCCCCGTGAAGGACATTAGAAATCGAGTCTTCGTTCAAACACTAATCTTAGTATGGAGCGATTGGAATGTTAGAACAGTTAGAAAAAGTTGAAAGCCGGTACGAAGAACTCAGCCAAATGATGATGGATCCTGAGATTGCGCAAAATCCTATTAGATATAAAGAAATTGCGAAAGAAAAAAGTGCTCTAGAGAAAACCATGCAAAAGTACCAAGAATATAAGCAAGTCCTTAAGACAATTGACGAAGATGAAGCAGTGATAAACGAAGAAAGTGATCCGGAGTTGCGAGAACTGGCTGAGCAGGAGTTGGAGGAAATGCAGCCTAAAATCAAGGAGCTTGAGGAAGAGCTTAAGATTTTACTTTTACCAAAGGACCCTCAGGATGTCAAAAATGCTATCGTTGAAATTCGGGCCGGTACTGGAGGCGATGAAGCGGGAATTTTTGCTGGTGATCTGTTTCGCATGTACAGTCGATTTGCCGAAAGAAAAGGCTGGGCTATCGATATCCTCAGCTCAAATCCACAAGGCGTTGGTGGCTTTAAAGAAGTTATTTTCTTGCTAAATGGTGAAGATGCTTACGGTGTGATGAAATATGAGAGTGGCGTCCATAGGGTTCAAAGGGTACCCAAAACCGAGGCCAGTGGAAGAATCCACACTTCAGCAGCCTCTGTTGCCGTGCTTCCTGAAGCCGAAGAAGTTGATATCCAAATTGATCCTAACGATTTAAGAATTGATGTATTTCGGTCTTCCGGTCCCGGCGGGCAGAGTGTGAACACCACAGATTCGGCGGTGCGCGTTACTCATATTCCCACAGGGATGGTGGTGACGTGCCAGGATGAAAAATCGCAGCATAAGAATAAAGCTAAGGCTCTGAAAGTTCTCAAGGCCCGTCTTTTAGAAAAAAGGCAAAGAGAAGAGCAGGTCAAATTAGCCAAAAGTCGTCGTTCTATGATTAGTACCGGTGATCGTAGCGCCAAAGTCAGAACCTACAATTTCCCCCAAGGCAGACTTACTGACCACCGTATCGGTTTGACGCTCTATCGCTTAGACGAAATCCTCGATGGTGATTTAGATGGAGTCGTTGAACAACTTCGTCTTGCCGACCAAGCCGAGCTTTTGAAAAAAGCTGGTTAATAGTAATTTAACCGCAAAGTGCGTAGAGTAGTCGCAGAGAACGCAATGAGGTTAGAAGCCCAAAAAACCTGGCATATTTTAGAAATCTTAAATTATACCTCTGACATTTTATCAAAGAAGGGAATACAAAACTCTAGATTAAACGCCGAGCATTTATTGAGTTATGTTTTGAACATAAATCGGGTAGAGCTCTATTTGAATTATGATCGTCCACTTTCAAAAACTGAACTGGAACGCTTTAAATTTGTTTTAAGTAGAAGACTGAATCAAGAACCGTTACAGTATATCTTAGGCGAAACTGAATTTATGTCCCTGCCTATTAAGGTGAATCCTGCTGTTCTAATCCCACGCCCAGAAACCGAAATCTTAGCAGAGAAAGTCCTTGAGAAATGTAATCAAAGATTCAACCATAAATCTACAATTTCAATTTTAGACATAGGTACGGGTTCGGGCTGCATTGCGGTTAGCCTCGCAAAATATTTAGAAAATTCCCAAGTGACAGCTTTAGACATCTCAGAGGGAGCTTTAAGAACCGCACATGAAAATGCCCACTCAAATAATGTTGAAGATAAGATCCAATTTCTTAAGTCAGATTTTCTTGATTCCAAATTTTCGACGACACTTACTGACAAATTCGATGTTGTGGTTTGCAATCCCCCTTATGTGAGTGTTGAAGATTTTAGCACATTACCGGAAGAAGTTAAAAATTATGAACCCACGGTGGCCCTAAAAGACGGTAAAGACGGGTTGACCTTTTATCATAAAATTGCTGACTTTTCTTTAAAGCATCTTAATCCAGAGGGTTTCGTGGCCGTGGAAGTGGGTTTGGAACAGGCTCGGCCGGTAAAAAGAATTTTCTTAGACAATGGATATTCTGATGTCAAAATTTTTAAAGACTTAAGCGGAATTGAACGAGTCTTGATTTGTGAAAACTAATTGTGAGACTGCTGCAAAAAGCCGACCTTCTCATATTATGTGCTTATGAAATAGAAGAAGGTTAGCTTTTGATTCATTTTTCAACTGAATCAGCGCAAGGAGGACACCCATGTTGAAACCAACCATTTTTCGGGAATACGACATTCGAGGTATTGCAGATCAAGATTTGGCTGATGAAAATGTCATGCTCATCGCCAAAGGGATCGGGACATTCATGAGACGGCACGGTGCGAAGAATCTGGTGGTAGGTCGCGACGTTCGACTTTCTTCAAAGCGCATTCGCGATGCCCTGGTGTCAGGTTTGACCTCTGCTGGAGTCCATGTAATAGACCTTGGCGTGGTACCCACACCTGTACAATATTTTGGCATTGTACACCTAAACTCTGACGGTGGCGTCATGATAACCGGCAGTCACAATCCCATCGAGTACAACGGGCTTAAGATGTCCAGAAAAGGTGTCGTGCCGGTCTACGGTGAGCAAATTCAGGAAATTAGACAATTGACAGATAGCAATGATTTCATCACCGGTTCTGGCGAAGTCATTGAAAAAGAAGTGGTGGAAGATTATGTAACTACCTTAAAATCAAAACTTAAATTCGATAAGAAGTTGAAAGTTGTCATAGATGCAGGAAATGGCACTGCCGGAGTCATTGCACCAAAATTGTGGGAAGATTTAGGCTGTGAGGTGACCTGTCTCTATTGCGAACCCGACGGTCGCTTTCCAAATCACCTGCCAGACCCAACCGTGCCGAAATTTGTGGTTGACCTTCAGAAAAAAGTCCAAGAAGTAGGTGCGGATGTTGGCATTGGTTATGACGGGGATAGTGACCGAATTGGTACGATTGATGACCAGGGACGTATCATCTTCGCCGATAGGCTTCTGGCAATTTTAAGCCGTGAAGTCTTAGCACGGATGCCTGGGTCTGAAATCGTCTTTGATGTGAAATGTTCGCAAGCCCTTCCTGAGGAGATTGAAAAATATGGCGGTAAGCCCCGGATGTGGAAAACAGGCCACTCTCTTCTTAAGGCAAAAATGAAAGAGATTCATTCACCTTTAGCCGGAGAAATGTCGGGACACATCTTTTTTTCTGATGACTATTTTGGCTTCGATGACGCAATTTATGTTTCTGGTCGGCTTTTGCAGATGCTTTCTAAAACAGACAAAAAATTATCGGCGTTAGCTGATGAGATTCCCCACTTTGAATCTACACCAGAAATTAGGGTTGAGGCCACAGATGAAGCTAAATTCAAAATTGTGAGCGAGGTGGCCAATTATTTTAAAAATAAATATGAAACCATTGATATAGATGGTGCCAGAGTTTTGTTCGGAGATGGCTGGGGATTGGTGCGAGCTTCAAACACCCAGCCAGTGTTAGTGCTTCGCTTTGAGGCAAAAAGTAAGGAGCGCTTGAATGAGATCATTGAAATTTTTAAGACTCAGTTGAAAAAATATCCTTCTGTCAAATTTTCAGATGAAGATTTTGAAAGTTCTTAAACATCAAATCAGTTCTGCAATTTTATAGGTAAATTCATGGAGCGACTACAAGTCAGTATTTCTGGACTCAGAGGGATTATTGGGAATACCCTGACCCCAGAAGTCATAAATCAATGGGTCTCTTCGTATGCCACTTGGCTGGGTGGAGGAAAAGTGGGGATTGGTTCAGATACTCGAACATCGAACGAGATGATAAAGTCTATCTGCATTGGTGCTTTGGTCGCAACCGGGTGTGATGTGATCGATCTGGGTGTAGTACCCACACCAACTTTGGCACTCATGATTAAAGAGAAAGAAATGTCTGGAGGTATTTGCATTACTGCAAGTCACAATCCGATTGAATGGAATGGATTGAAGTTTTACACTTCTCAAGGTTTGATACTTAACCAACTTCAACTAAATGAATTGCAAGATATAGTAAGCAACAAACGGCCTCGGTACGCTCAATGGAAGAACATTGGGCAAAAAATTATTGGCAGAGACGCAAGTGAAATTCATATCAACAAAATCTTAGCAACTTCTTTTATCAATAAAGAGCATATCCGAAAACGGGGATTTCGTGTTGCTTGTGATTGCTTTCATGGGGCTGGCGGCCTAATTGTGCCCAGACTCCTTGAAGAATTGGGCTGCATCATTTTTAAACATGGATGTGAAATGGATGGATTGTTTCCTGGTGATCCAGAACCCCGTTCAGAGAATTTAAAGAAACTTGGTGAGATTGTTCGGGTTAACAATTGCGATCTTGGCATAGCCGTAGACCCGGATGTGGATCGTCTTGCGTTGGTAGATGAAAACGGTATTGCTCTTACTGAAGAACTTACCTTAGCTTTAGCTGTAAAATTAATCACATCAAAACGAGCCGGTCCCGTCGTGTCCAACCTATCTACTTCATTAGTGACTTTTGATGCGGCATCGGTTAATCGCTGTCCATTTTATCGCTCAAAAATAGGTGAAATTAATGTAATCGAAAAAATGATCGAGGTAGGAGCCATAATAGGAGGTGAGGGGAACGGCGGTGTAATTCTCCCTGATGTGCATTTGGTTAGAGATGCCGTGACTGGGATTGCATTAATTCTACAACTTTTGTATGAATCGGATAGGCCTTTAAGTGGATTAAAAAACACTCTCCCATCTTATTATCTTCATAAGCAAAAATTGTCCTTAGTTGACATTGATATGAACGCGCTTTCTTTAGCCCTAAGTAAAAAATTTCCAGAATGGCAGATAAGTAGCCATGATGGATATCGCTTCAGCAATGAACGGAAGTGGTTTCAGGTGCGTGTGTCCAATACCGAACCCGTTATCAGACTATTTGTTGAGACCCCATCCAAAGAAGAATCGCTCCAATTGGCAAAGGAATTGCAAAATTATATTGAGAATTTTAGTCAGAAAGCTAACTGATTCATACTTTTCCTATAGTATTATCAATCAAATCTTTGTTTTTTGTGAAAAAAATCATTGCCAAGATATACTTCCAACGGATTAATAAACCCAACAGATGTTTTCTTAGTTTTTCCATCCGTTGGGTTGTTTCTATCCGTTGGCTTTAGTTGGAATTCGTGGCTCTTACTTTAATCTAATTTTTGTCATTAGATCTCGCGTTTGACAATTTTCGTGGTTAATCCCGCTGCTTATCCTTTCCCCAACTCAACCACTAATCCTCATAATTTTTATTTTCGCACTATTCTAAATCAATTTGGAACAAGTCGTTCTAATTCGATGTTTGAATTTGTTGTTGGAAAAGTAACAATTATTTTCCTTGAAATTGTTTAAAAAATGTTGTAGGTTGTTACGTTAAGATTTTGCTAGTGTTTGAACCAAAACTATTAATATAGTTGTCATTGCGAGGCGTTTTTTGCCGAAGCAATCTCATGCCGTGCCTAACCGTGAGATTGCTTCGCTGAGAAGCGCTCGCAATGACATTAAAAATCGAGTTTTCGTTCAATCACTAGCTAACTTAAGATGAATTGTTATGATGTTTAGAAAAGTAATTACGATTTTTGTTTTTCTTTATTTCGCGGCTGAGAGTTTTGCTGGTGATAAGATTATGCCTTTGAGCGAAATTCAGCCGGGCATGCGAGGTGTGGCAAAAACTGTATTCGCTGGGAACAAAATAGAAGAATTTGATTTAGAGATCCTCGATATCATTCCGAACTTTCGAGCGAAGCGAAGTTTGATATTAGCCAAGTTAATCGGGGATAAAGTGGAAAAAACAGGGGTGGTCGCTGGTATGAGCGGTAGCCCGGTTTACATTGACGGCAAGCTCATTGGGGCACTTTCTTACCGTATGGGGATATTTTTAAAAGATCCTATCGCTGGAATTACTCCCATAGAAGAGATGTTGGAAATTACTGAACGGGAAAAATATCGCAGTCAGGAATTGGCTTCTAATCGAGGCTTTGATTCTAAGTATTTAGAGATGGCGGTAGGAGTTCGAGAAACCGCTTGGGAGAACTTCATCCCAGCAAAATTTCAAAAACTAAAGTCTATTCACACAAACGCTTCTGGCATTTCTCCTTTAAAACTGCCATTGATTTTTTCTGGCTTTGAAAATTCTATTATGGAATTGTCTGCCCAGATTTTTGATGGTTTGGGTTTTGAAATGCTGCAAAGTGGCGGCACGATTTCTACCACCAAAGAAAAAAATTATGATCAATTACAACCTGGTTCCGCTTTTTCTCTGGTTATTGTGGAGGGTGATTTCGGAATTCAGGCAACCGGTACCGTCACTTACACGGATGGAGATAGAGTATTAGGCATGGGACATCCGGTCTTTGATAGTGGGGCGGTCGGGCTGCCAATGGGGCGCGCCAAAATTGTAACGACCGTTTCCAGTCTGATGGCTTCTACCAAAATCTCTGCCCACACTGATATCGTGGGTACCCTTCATCAAGATCGCACCACTGGCGTGTTGGGAGTGAGCGGTGAAATGCCAAAACTAATTCCGGTTCGTATGAATCTTAACTCAGAATTTCAGGAGCCTGTAGATTTCAATTTTAGGTTAGCCGAGGACCGCAGTATCCATTCTCTAACTCCATTAATTTTCAGAATCGTCTTGTTTAATGCCATAGAATCGGCGAGGCTTTCGTCAGGCGACCAGACTCTGCTGCTCGAAGGTCAAATCAAATTAAGGGGGAAACAGAATATTCTACTACAGAATTTTTTTGCTGGTGGTCTACCTAGTACTTTAGTTACCGATGCATTAGAAGCCACCGGTGAAATCTCTGCTATCTTAGGTTCCCTTCTCTCTAACAATTTTGAGTTACCTAAAATTGAATCTATCAATTTGAATTTTACTTCTCTTCACAAAAAAAATCTTGCTACGGTTCAGCGAGTTGAGATCGACAAGTCCGTGGTTAAACCAGGAGATGAAATTACATTGGCGGTAACTCTGAAGGAATATCAAGGCCAAGAGCAGAGAATTCGCCACAGCCTTAGGATTCCAAATGACGTGACTTCTAAGCGTATATCAGTTTTTGCCGGCAGCGGCAGTGCCCTTACCCAGGTTGAATACCGGTCCGCGCCCCAGAAATTCAGACCCAATAGCTTTAACCAACTGTTGGAATTGCTTAAGAAAAGGCGTAAAAATAATTTTCTATTTTTTCAAATACGTCTTAGAGACAAAGGGGTTTTGATCAAAGGAGAGGAGCTTCCTAGTTTACCTCCTTCTATCAGAGCCGTAATGAATTCTCAAAAATCCTCCGGAAATGTTATATCTCTAAGAGATAGAACATTAATTGAAGATAGTATCCAGGTGAACTATTCAATTTCTGGAGGCAGAACTGTTTGGCTGAATGTTGAACCAAAAGATGAGTGACAAGCTATGACCATAAAACAATTCAGAGTTTTTCTCAGCATTATATTAGATTTGATTGTAGTTTCCTCTCTAGTGGCTTCGACGCCACAAATAAGAACATATCAGTCTCAAAAGGAATTTGAAAAGGGTAAACCTAAGGGGGTTTCAATAAACAGTTATGGTGAAATCTCTTTAGCCCCGCGGATTGATGAATTATTTAAATCTGAGACCCCGTTTCTTTGGTCGTGGGCAATCGATTCTCAAGGAAATATTTTTGTAGGCGGTGGCAATAATGGCCAAGTTCTTAAGATAGATTCTAATGGCAAGGCCACGGTATTCTTTGAATCAGAAGAGCTGCAAGTATATGCTTTAGTGGTGGATAAACAGAACAATCTTTATGTGGGGACCTCTCCTCAAGGAAAAGTGTATAAGATTCCTGTTAACGGAAATAGTACGGCCGAAAATGCGCTGTTTTTTGATCCCGAAGAAATTTACATTTGGTCCTTAGCTGTCGATAAGCAAAATAACCTCTATGTAGCCACCGGCGAGAAAGGTAAAATCTATAAAGTGGACCAAAAGGGTCATGGGACTGTTTTCTATGAAAGCGAAGATTCTCACATCAGGAAGATGGTGTTCGATAAGAATGGGAACTTAATTATTGGAACCTCAAGTAGGGGATTGGTTGTTAGGATAGATTCTCATGGTAAAGCTTTTGTTCTTTATGATTCTCCCATGGCAGAAATCACTGGTTTGGCGGTGGACAGAGAGGGAAATATCTATGCTGCGGCGGTTGCTGAGGCTCGTATCCCAAGTGCCCCGAGAAGGCGGCCAGTTCCCCAGCCTCCTACTGCGAGAGAGGATGTTGACAAAGAACCAGAAGAAGAAAATGTCATAGAATTACCCGTTCAGAACATATCAGCGGGTGGTCCTCCAGGAGTAGGAAGAGCGAATAGTGCTCTATATCGAATTGAAGTTGATGGTACAGTGAAGAATCTGTGGAATACCCAAACAGAGCGTCTTTATTCAATACTTTTAGATAATAACGAGAATGTCGTAATAGGTACGGGTGGACGAGGTCGTCTCTATTCTATGAACGCCGCAGGAGAACGCACGCTTTCAACCGAATTAGACGAGATTCAAATAACCGCCCTTGGGAAGGATAGCAAGCAACGAATATATCTTTGTACTTCAAATAGTGGAAAAGTCTATCGCTTGGCTGCGGAATTTTCTTCAAAGGGAGAATATATATCTGAGGTAATTGATGCTTCGGTGACTTCTCGGTGGGGTTCCATAAGTTGGGAAGCAGATTTGTATGGACATTCTGAATTGGTTTTTTATACCCGGTCCGGTAACACAGAAGAGCCTGATAAGAGCTGGAGCCCATGGTCTAAGGCATATACAAATTCTGTGGGGCAGCCCATAACTAGCCCGCCTGCACGATTTATTCAATTTAAAGCATTATTATCCACCAAAGATGGTAAGGAATCGCCTCTTCTTAAGAAGGTCTCATTGGCTTATCTTCAAAAAAATGTGGCGCCGCAGATTCTGGAAATAACCGTACATTCACCAGGGGATTATTTCCCGGAATCCACAAACCACGTTGATTTTAGCTCTCGTTTAGGCGAAGGGGATGCATCTAATCAAAACCAGGTTCAAAATCAATATCCCGGCCGTAAGACGTTTCGTAAAGGTTTTCGTTCGGTAAGTTGGAAAACTCAAGACGATAATGGGGATCAACTGTCTTTTAGTATCTTTTATAAAGGAGAGGATCAAAATAGCTGGAAGTCGTTAGTAGAAAATTTCAAGGGTTTTGTTTATTCATGGGACAGCGAACTGTTGCCAGATGGCCGCTATTTGATTAAAATCGTTGCAAAAGATGATCTTTCCAATCCGCCAGCTATGACCTTGGCAACAGAAAAAATCAGCCAACCATTTGAGGTGGATAATACCGGTCCTGAGGTCACTGACTTCAAAGTTGATGCCCATGGAGATGAAACCACAATTTCATTCTTAGTGGTGGATGAAATGAGGATTGTCAAATCTGTTGAATACGGACTGAATGCCGAGGATTGGAAGCTGGTTTACCCAATCGATGGTATTTGTGATTCAAAAGAAGAAAGATTTGAATTAAAACTAAGAACAGTGCCCAAAGGGGGCAACTCTTTAGTCATTAAGGCTAAAGACTTGATAGGCAACATTGGATTTGGTAAGAAAAATTTTCAACTATAAAAACACTCAATAACAATTCCTGGAGGACAGAGATTCATTCAAGGAAAGAAAGGACAGGCTAAAAGACAAACTATGATTGATCGGACATGTTGGGAAAAAGCAAGGGAATGCGTAAATCGAGGACAACGATTTGTTTTGACCACCCATATAAATCCTGATGGTGATGGTTTAGGTTCTGAAGCCGCCTTAGCGGCTTTTTTGAGTGATATAGGAAAGGATGTATTTATTTACAACAACAGTCCAGTTCCTTCAAATTACAAATTTTTGGATTCGGAAAATAGGATGACAGTCTATGATCCGGAAATTCATAATGAGAATTTAGTCACTGCCGATTATATCTTTATTTTGGATATAAGCGACTGGAACCGATTGAAACAGGTGGGCGAAGCTATCAGAGATTTACGAATAACAAAAATTTGTATTGACCATCATCCTGCTCACGATAGGTTTGGCAATATTAACTTAATTGATGTGGATGCCAGCTCAACCGGTGAAATTGTGTATGACTTAATTCGATTTTGCGGTGGCAACATTAATCAACGGATTGCCGAAGCCTTGTACACGAGCATATTGACCGACACCGGCTCTTTTAGATTTTCAAACACCAACGTTCGGGCGCATTCTATCTGTGGCGAGTTGGTAGAGCATGGGGTTAGCCCACATAAGGTGTATCAGAAAGTCTATGAGCACCAACCCGCAAGTAAAGTGAAGTTGTTAGGTTATGTTTTGTACAATCTACGTCTTGAACAGAATGGACGTGTCGCATGGATAAAAGTCTCAAAAGAAATATTAGACAGAATTGGAACTAAGCCTCATGATACTGAAGGCTTTGCGGATTATCCCAGAGTTATTGATGGGGTTGAAGTGAGTATCATGTTTATTGAAATGGATAAGGGAAGAATAAAAGTAAGCTTGCGCTCCAAAGGGAATTACGTGATAAATCAGATAGCCAAGAAATTTGGTGGTGGTGGACATCCGTATGCGGCCGGTGTTCTTATCGAGGGGAGGCCAGATGAGTATATCCCAAAAGTATTGAAAGAAGTCGCGACCCTTTTTCATGAATAAGGACCATTTAGTTAGCAAAATAAATTCTTTGTCAAAACGGTTTACCCAGTATTTGAAGGAGATTTTACCTCAATTAAACCAAACTACCAAATCGGCACCTGAGGCCAAGAAGACTACGGATGCAATTTTACACGTTTTACGATCTTTCGGTCTGGCCGGAAGACGTATCAAAAAATCGGGAGTCATCGCGCAATTACAGGGTAGCCCTCCTCTCCCCACCTCGGTACTACTATTGAACCTATATCCTCTATCTACAAATGAGATACAAAACATTTCGTTTAATTCGTATGAAGCCGGAGTCAAGCATATTGGTGAATGTGAGGTCTTTTCTGTCATTGGCTTAGGAGTCATTTGGGTATTAAATCAACTTATAAAAGAACTGTCTGGCTGCGTTCAGGTTGTTTTTCAAACGGTGCCGGAGATGACTCCGAGTGTCTTCACGGATCTAATAAACAAGGAGGTAGTAGACAACGTAAAGGCTATGTATGAACTGCGTTTAGATTCTTCTATGCCGGTCGAGCGTGTAGGAGTTAACTTCGGAGCCATTTTGGCTTCTACCGATAGTTTCTCTTTGATGATTCATGGTAAGGGTAGCCAAACCCATCACTCTCAATTGATTGTGGACTATATTCAGATCGCAGCGCAGGTGGTCACAGCATTAAAACAATTGACTTCCCGAAAAGTCGACCCAGTAAGGTGTGGATTTATTGGAATTCAGTCCATTCACGGCGGTGATAATGACAGCGCGGTGCCTGCTGCTGTCAAATTAACGGGAACTATCCACGCTGTGGATGAAGATGTCCGAAAGCAATTGCCTTCTCTAATTGAAACTACAATCCAAGGCATTACCGATGCCTATGGATGTGACTATCACCTTAAGATTGTCAGCGGCTCACCCATTGTGGCAAGTGATAAAAATGTGACCACAAACCTAAAAAAGTCCGCCGAGGAAATATTGGGAAAAGACAAAGTCACTATTATAAATTATCCAAAAATGGTGACAGAGAACCATGCTCAATTCCTAAGATATTTGCCCGGTAGCTTTGTACATCTTGGAACCGGAAGCGTAGAAAACACCCACCAAAATCTTCGTACCAGTAATTTCGACTTGTGTGAGCGCTGCATCGAAGTCGGTGTGAAGACTTTGAGTTGGGCATTGCTGAATTTTCCAAAAGAGAATTCAACCGAAGTTCAATAACAGATCAATAGACAGAAACAAATCTTTCCTTTCTCATTTACATTCAACACAAACGATTGCCCCTGGTAACCTCAGGCGACGCCCCAAAACCTTAACCCAATCTTCACTAAAGCACTTAGAAAAGAATGTCAGGGAACGGGTCTGTCTCGATTCGGAGCCTGTCCTGCGCATAGCCGAGGGGTTCGGGATGGCAGCTAATCCACTTGATTACGAAAACCAAAAGCCTCTAACGCGTATTAAGCTCCTGGACTGAGCATTTGCGTCGGCGGAGCAGGTGTAGTGCATGTCAGCCAAGCTTCGATGATTTTGACTATTAAATGTTCTTAATAACCGATTTTTTGCTTGCTTCTAGGCACTGGAACCATTAGCTTTTGATCGAAGAATAACTGTCAAGTTATGCTTTAATTAGGGGGATTTAAGAAATTCTTAAAGGGGATAAGAATCATGGTGTGGGTATTCGACCTTGCGATAGAAATAAAGTCTTTCAACTTTTTAGCCGATTACGAAATAAGAGAGAACTAAGCGGTTTGGGATTGGCTATTGTCAAACAGATTATTCTTGGGCATGGACCGGAAATTAGTGTTTGGACGAGCATTGTAGATCATAATCGTCATTATTTACAACCTAAGGGTGTTAGTTTCCTACCTTTTTGCACCTAGGTCATGAATCATTGAGATTCGCACTGCATCATTGGAGGAGGCATCTACTATGAATGATTCGTTAAAAGTCTTGCTGGTTGAAGATGATCTGGACCAAGCGGAACTGGTAGGGGGAAGTCTTCGCAAATATGATTCTCGCTTTGAAATCGAGACAACTAATTCGGGGGATGCCTGTCTAGAAAGACTCGCCAATAATCATTATGAGGCCGTAATTCTGGATTATCACTCGCCTGAATTTAATGGGTTCGAAATTCTCCACAAACTCGAAGAGAATGGCATTGATACGCCTGTGGTGATTGTCTCTGCTAAAGGCAACGAGCAGATTGCTGTCGAAGCTTCAAGAAATGGCGCCTACGATTACATTGTTAAAGATGCAAATTATTTGTCTCTGCTGCCCAAAGTGGTGCAGCAAACCATAGACAAGCGCCAACTGGAAACTGAACTTCGGGAATCAGAACGCAGGTATCACAACATATTTGACAAGGCAAATGACGCTATTTTCATAATCAAGCCACACAATTACATTTTATTGGAAGCAAACATTAAGGCCACTGAAATTTCAGGATTCTCCAAAGAAGAGTTAGTTGGCAAACAGTTTATGGACTTATATCCAAAAGACCAAAAAAATAAAGTCCAAAAGTTGATTGACAAGACCCGTACCCACGGTTCCTTTCGGGATGATGGTCTCTCTATTTGTTCTAAAGATGGACGATGTATCCCCGTAGACATCAATGCCAGTGTGATATATTTTGGTAAGTATAAATATATATTAGGTATTTTGAGAAACATTGCAGAGAAGAAGCATCTGCAATCCTTAATTCTTAACAGTAAAAAAAGACTTCAATCCATATTTGATGCAATTACAGACATAATTTATCAGGTGAACCATGATTTTGAAATCATCATGGCGAACAAAGAGTCAGCACAACTTTGTAACACCCAGCCTGAACGACTCATAGGGAAGAAATGCTATGAGGCTTATTTTGGGCATAATGAACCATGCATGGATTGTCCGGCCAAAGCCACATTTGAAACCGGTGAGCGAAAATTCTTGGAGAAGAATCATAACGATGAGATATTTGAAATGTCCAGCTATCCGCTGATTACAGAAGATGGCGAGATTGAATCGGTGGTGGTCTATTCGAAAAACGTAACTGAAAAAAAGAGGCTGGAGAAATCTCTAATTCAAACAGAGAAATTGGCTACCATCGGACTTCTTTCTTCGGGTATTGCTCATGAACTTAGAAATCCCCTAAATGTGATTGAAACAGCTCGTTATTTTATTCAGGAGCTTGTAAAACATCAAGATTCAGAAATTAGTGGCAAACTGGAAATCATTAGAAAAAATGTGCGGCGGGCCTCCACGATTATACATAACTTATTGGAATTTTCAAGACATTCGGAGCATGAACGAGAAGAGATAGACTTGACTAAACTTATTGAAAGCACGGTTGGGCTTGTCGGGAAAGAATTGACCGCCAAAGGCATTGAATTTTCTCTTGAAAGTCCACAGGATTACAAGGCTTATTTTAGTAATGATTCTCTCAAACAAGTTTTATTAAATATCATAATCAACGCGGTTCAGGCTATGCCAAATGGGGGAAATTTGGTCATTCACATTGAACAGCCGCAGTCAAAATGGATTGACATCAAAATCAGTGATACCGGGATGGGAATTCCAGAGGAAAACCTACCGTTCATTTTTTCTCCATTTTTTACTACAAAGGAAGTGGGCGTTGGAACTGGATTGGGACTATATGTTTCCCATATGATCATTGAAAGAGAAGGAGGTGAAATCAAAGTTGATAGCGAGTTAGGCAAGGGTACCACGTTTACTATTAGGCTGCCATCAACTCAAGAAATGATTATGTCGAAGGATTGATAACATTCTTCTATATGTTGTGCCTCAGATAAATTTTTGAAAGTTCTGAGTTTTTATTGACAAAATCACAATTCATTAGTATATTTATTGAATTTAAAATTTTCGTAACTATTCAGGCTGTCATTCTGCAAGAATCTTTTTTGAATCAACGTCCGAACGAACCTTGTTTACCTAGTGCTAAAAT
>JBHIAW010000049.1:0-16473 GCA_046758765.1 bacterium | reverse complement strand
AATGTCCAGGTTGTGGTCGCCCCACAAGCGGTGCTTATACCGAAAGTGGCGGCAAAACTATTTAGGGCAAAACAATTCGCCCCGTGAGATAAAGAGAGACAAACGAGTTTGGAAGGTATCTCACGGGGTAAATCTCAAAGAGTGGGGTGGAAGAAATGCCTATTAAGCTTAGTGTTCAGAGCAGACCAATTTCCTATGACGATTTTCACTCGCTTGATTATGAAGTGATGGGGATCGTTTTCTCGATTCATCGAGACTTAGGAAGATTTTGGAACGAGAAGATTTACCAAAACGAGCTTGCTTATCGTTAATGAAGCTTTTCATAATAGTCTTGCCCAAAATCGTTTTGCTTTCTTTGGCGACACCTGAATAGTCACAAATTATGAATATTGATTCTGTGGCTGCAAAAAAAGCTAAAGTATACGAAAAAACTAATCTATGACTAAATGATAAAACAAGATGTTTTTTATCTTGTGAATCCTGTTTATCCTGTCCAACATGAATTACGAACTAACGTCAATAATGCCTCACCATATTTATGCAATGATGTACTTAGATTGAGAGTTTAGCGAAGAAGAGTGCGATAGCTTGGGTGTCAAATCCTCTTACGGTTTCTCACCGGTTTGCAGTGACCAAATTCTCAAGATTAAGAATGTTGTCTATAAATTTTCCCATTCTTAATAAAAACTTTCTTTTCGTTAATTTGAAGAATTTAGATTAATTGATTGCGTAACAATAACTTATCTTTATTGAAAGTTTTCGAAAGATTTCGGCACGGTTTTCGCAAATAGTAAATGATGTGTCCTGTGTCTATTCAAAACAGCAATAAGACGGGCCTAAATGTGGTAATTTTTGGGGGAAAAGTGATGTAAAATAGCAGGAGGTCTTCATGGTTAAGGTGTATGTGTCGAAAGTTGAGTGGTGTGCTACCCATGGGAGCTATGTGGTGGTTTTAAAAGAAATCGCGGGCGAGCGGTTTTGCAGCATTGTTGTGAAAGAATGGGAGGCTCAGCTAATTGGGGTTTTGCTTAACCAGAACTCCCAGGAGCCTTACAAGACAGCTTGGTTATTATCGTATCTGCTGGAAAATTCGGACATGAAGATATTGAGGGTTGAAATACAGAAAATGATTGTTGGTGGAATTTTGGCTAAAGTGATATATTGTAACAGAAAGAGAATCTACACTATCACCCATTCTCCCGGTGAGGCCATCGAACTGGCCATGCGGTGCCGAGCCCCGATCATAATTCAGGAATCTTTACTCTTCGGTTCCGAATCCCCGTCTGAGCAATTGCATTTCTATGAGAGTGAATTGCAGCTTTTAAAGGAGAAATTGGAAAAGGCGGTCAAAGTGGAAGAGTATGAAAAGGCTGCTAAGCTTAGAGATAAGATTTTGAAAATAGAAAAGAGAATTAAGTGTAAATGAACTGACCTCGTCAATATGAAACTCGTGGAATCTCTAACCTGGGCCTGTACTGTTGGTTGGGGGTAGCCTGGTTGCTGGGATGGTAACAAAATTGTGAGGTTCAAAAAATGAATACTCGTTTAAAAGATGCGCTGGGAGGGGCGCGGGTTGTTGTGACAAAAATAGGAGAAGACCCTGAGATTCGTTACAAATTGAACGAACTGGGGATCAAGCATGGGGAAATTCTGACAATCTTAAAAGATCAACCTGAGAACTGGCTTTGGTCCGGGATTTTTAGGATCAAAATTAACGGCAAGATGGGAGTCTTAGAGCAACATATGGCGGAATTGGTCATGGTAGAAAAAGATGGAAAGATGGTATGTATTTTAGATTTACGTCAAGGAGAAATGGGTAAAGTTATTGAGGTTCAAGGTGAATTAGAGGAGAAAGCGCTACTGATGGAAATGGGAATTAAACCAGGTGCGTCCATTGAAGTTATTGGCCAATTTCCTTATGATATCTTGATTTTCGAGATAGAAGGAGAGGAAAAAAAGCTTTCCCCAAGTTTGGCAACTAAAATATGGGTTACACTAAAAGGGAAAAAAGTCCAGAGTAATTATTTACCACAACACGTCTTGTCTAAGATTTTGAAGATAGTGGGCGACGCGCAGACACTGACCACCTTGACGAACATGGGATTTGTCGAAGGACAGTATGTTAAACTCAAGCGCCGCGAAGAAATAACGTATGACCTGGGTATATGCAAGAATGTTCTCTTTATAGAATTACATGGTTTGCCAGTGCGGCTGGGGTTAGACTTGGCGGAGCAGGTTTGGGTCGAGGAAGTATAGAAGCAAAATCACAACACGTCTTTAGGAACAACTGCTCAAAGAAACAGAAGGACCAGAAGTAGAAGCGGACCTCTATGTTAGCGAAGGCCGCGCAGCGCGTGATAATAACTAACATCGCCTTAAGTTTGTGTCATCTTGCGACGTCTGAGCACTCATCCGAGGATGGTTGAAGGCGGCATAAGGGAAATGGTGGCCAACTCGGACCAAGTTGCACTTTGTACTGACTGAGCTGCGAGAGAAAGCTCATGTGCGGGAAACTTTTAGCAATCACAGGCTTGTAATGGCAAAATACCTTTATTTGAGGTCTAAACCTCTGAAATCTCGCATGTCACCAATTTGAAAAACACATTCAGGGTTTAGCTTTTTGGCATTGTTAATCATAGGCTTACTGACATCGATACCTGTGACCGAGAAGTGTTGACTTCTATCTTGGCATGTTCTTCGATAAGCGCAGTAATTAGCTCACTTTCCTGCTGAGACGCGCTGATGTCTTCCCAAAGCGGCCATAGCCATGCACGATCATCATAAAGTCGATGTCCAGCCTTATTACCGATCATATCTCAATTCACCTTCAATAACCCCGACATTTCCAGCAGGCGTTCCGACCATTGCCTGGAATCAGCGGCAAGTCTGTTTCTCCAACTTTCATCACTCCATTCGGTTTGCGCTTTTAGTTGCCACAATGCCAATTGAACTTGCAATCTCACCAGTTCAGCAGCCTGATCAATCTCGAGATCGCCTGCCGTCCATTCGATAAACCATTTGCTTTCCTGTAATATGCTATTGACAACATCCTGATGATCTGCATGTTTGGAGAAACTGGCGACACGTCCCAGGTTTGCCGCCAATCCGCCGAGCCTCACCGGCGTAGAATCCTGCAAATAGCGGGAACGGCGTTTTGCCAGGTTTTTCATACAACCTCGAGGAGTTTTCTGACAATGGTTTCGACTTGTTGCTTTATGATTGGGTCTTGTATTTCCATTGAAATATTTTTCTGCTTTGGACGAATATTGATAAGGGCTTCGAACTCAATAGTCTGTTTGGATGGAATCCAGTTTGCGCCCCAGATATTTTGCTGGTCGCTACCATCTTCGATAAGCACCGTTTCACAATCCGCGTGCATTTCGCCGCCGCCCGCCAGAATTTGTCGTTGGATATCGACAGCTAATTTGATGATTGGATCCAACTCTTCACGCATCTCATCAATTTGCTCCTGCGTGGCTTCTTGTCGGATGATGTGAATCATGCTTCCAGACCCACTTTCCTTAACAGTACCACCGCCGCCCGCGCTTCGATTTTGAAACGCTCGCGTTCTTCCTCACTGGCGGCAATCTGTCGCGGCAAAAACTTGATTGCAACCTCGCGCTTGAGTTTCGCGTCCTCAGCTTTGTAGACAACGCCCACGCCGCCTTCGCCGAGCTTTTCGAGAATTCTGTAGTGAGAGATGGTTTTGCCAATCATGACTTTCCTAAGTAAGCAAGAATTCTACCTCAGAACAGCAGTATAGCATCAGTTTCAGCCGCAGCGGGATTTCAGGGCACTTAACTTGTTGTTTAGAAACAAACTTCGACAGAGAACAAAACTGACCCAAAAAGCGAGTGCCTCGCTGTGGGCTGCAAGCGATATTAGCAGTTTGCTATCTCTGGAATAAATAAATCAAATATCCCAAACATCCTCAGGCCCAAGTGATGGGTTGTCAAAGCGTCGCATTGTCCCTAACCACTCGGGCATATCCTCTTTGATTGTCTGGCATAAATTATCAAATGCTTCTTGATTAATACATCCCCGCTCAAGCATGAATTGATAGAATTTCTTGAGACTACTTGCATTGTTTTTTATCTGAGATTCATTGGCCCACATAGCCTTACGAATGAACCAAAAGCCGAGAAAGAAACTGATTTGGTCAACTCCCTCGGAGGCTCTTATTGTATCTTCGTAAATTTGAAAAATAATCCAATCACTCGGGCGGCTGACGAATTCCACTTCGTGCCCTCGTTCTTGAACTTAGCGTTTTACTTTCTTTTCGCCCACTCACTTATTCTTGATTATGAGCCCTTACTTTATTACTGCGAACAAGTGAGTATACAGTTTCTGCACAACAGTGAATCTGTAAGGGTATGCAGAAGCTGTTTAACAACGTGTGATTATATTGTTTCTGGATGACATTAATGTATGTAATATCAAATCAAAAATCAATAGAAACTATTCGATGATACTCATAAGTTTCGTATGCTTATGATTATATAGAATTTCTGCTAAATATCATATGAAAAAAATTTCCTGACAAAATTCAAGTTAATTTCAAATGACAGATGCTCAGGATCTCAAATCTCATTTTTGCCCATCCAACCACACCGAAGCGAAAACCGACGTTCTAGATGGCGTCGCTCTCAGTATCCGGGAAGGCGAATCTATCGGCCTCATTAGCGCCAACGGTGTGGGTAACGATTTTTGGTTTCACCTGCGGCGGGTTTAAGAGGAATTAACTAGAACACCAAAAATTGTTCAAATTTGAAAATTTTTCTTGCATTCTACTAAATTATTCATTATATTACTAATGAATTAGTAATTAGACTTGAAGGGGACGTTTGATGAACTACAGAAACAAATTGGCTGAAGCCGAATGGGAGATCATGGACGGCATTTGGAAATTCAATAAACCAGTTACCGTCCGAGAAATTCATCGACATTTGTATCCTAAAGGAGAGAAGGCATACACGACGGTACAGACTATTATGAATATTTTGGCTGATAAAAGTTTTTTAAGAAAAGATAAAATTGGTATGGTCAACTTTTATTTTCCAACGATTTCCCGGGAAGATTTTGCTAAAACGGAAACTAACAAATTAGTTTCTCGAATCTTTCAAGGTTCATTTGGCGCACTCGCAAACTACCTAGTGGACTCTGGTGGACTTTCCAAGGAGGAATTAAGTAACCTCAAGTCCCTGATTGATTCGAAAGAAAAAAGCTCTGGAGGTCAATCATGAGTCTTCTTAAGCAAATTGCTGATATATGGATGTCTCTTTACTCCATTCATACTTTGGAAATTTCACTTTTCGTTGTGCTTGTTTGGTTCATAGATAAACTCTTCCACCTTGAAACGAAGTTACGATATCTTCTTTGGATTTTGGCCCTATCGAAAATTTTTATTCCACCAATGATTTGGTTGCCGGATAAAATCCAAGATTCAATGCCATCCACTTTTGCTTTAATGCCAATCATTTCCACGATACAAGAGAGTAGTGGTTATGCAGCACCGATTTCAATTTCAGAAACTTTGTTCGGAATCTGGTTAATCTCAGTTTTCATATTGACCCTATTGGTTGCACATAAGAACTTATTGATTCGGCTATATCTTCGCGACGCGAATCCGGTCAAAACACCGACTGGAATACAAGATGCAAAAGAGGATCATAGATTGCAGATATTTGAAACTTCAATGTTACACACACCAATTTTAATTGGGTTTAGAGAGCCAAAACTTTATTTGCCGCATGACTGGAGGAACTGGTCACAAGAACAGTTAAGAAGTATTATGGCCCATGAAAAAGCACATTTATTGAATCGTGATATCTGGGTGCTTTTTTTACAATACCTCGGCTTAATTTTGTTCGGGATCAATCCGTTTGTTTGGCTGGTCCACAAACGATTGAATCAATTAAGGGAAATGAGATGTGATGAAGCAGTCATCGAGCAAGTCGGCATAAGCCCAGTCAAGTATAGCAAATTTATCGTTAAGTTTATGGAAGAACAAAGCAAGAATGCGGTTCCTATGCTTATTGGTAAATGTTTCTCTAAAAAAACTAAAAGTATGTTTCGTCGTATAAATCATTTACTTAATTTAGAGGAGGCCAACATGAAAACAAGAAATGTATTTCAATTTGTATTGCCTGCTGTACTGGCAATTTTGATTTTACCATTTTCATGGCGGTGCAGCGATAATGAATCATTACCAATTGCCCAGTCTAATCCCCAAAAAACTGAACTGAACAAAGTCGCAGAATACCAAGAATCTACATCTTCTGATGAGAAGATGCTCTCTATCTCTAAATCAGATGACGTTGTATTTGTACCATATGACCAACCACCGAAGCCTGTAGGAGGATTTGCAGCAATTGTCAATAATCTCAAATATCCTGAACTTGCACGCAAAGCTGGTATTGAAGGCAAGGTGATCGTTCAAATCTGCATTGATGTAGATGGTGAAATAGTTGATACAAAGATTTTAAAGAACATTGGTGATGGTCAAAACGGATGTGGAGAAGCAGCAATTAATGCTCTAAAAGGTGTGAAATGGACTCCTGGTCTGAAAGATGGCCAACCCGTGAAGGTTTGGGTTGCGGTTCGGGTAGTTTTTAAATTGAGTTAGTGATTGACCGAAAACTCGATTTTTGATGTCATTGCGAGCGCTTCTCAGCGAAGCAATCTCCATCTTAGGCACGGCAGGAGATTGCTTCGGCAAAAAACGCCTCGCAATGACACTTCGTTAGACGAGTTTTCGGCCAATCATGAACTAAGGAAAAACCAACGGATTATGGAACTAACTTTGATAAAATCAGTTGGGTTCATCTATCCGTTGGAAATAAAATAAATGAGTCTCAATGAAACTTAGCTGATTTGCTTGAGCACAAATGATCAAAATAGCAAATCTCTTTTTTGCATATCCAACCAACACCGAAGCGAAAACCCGCGTCCTGAATGGAATCGATCTCACCATCCGTGAAGGTGAATCCATCGGCCTCATTGGCGCTAACGGTTCTGGTAAAACCACCTTGGCCCGCTGCTTGAACGGCTTACTCGTGCCCACCGCAGGGGATGTGTGGGTTGATGGTTTGAACACCAAAGAGAGTTCAAATCTCGCTGAAATTCGGCGGCGAGTGGGCATGGTGTTTCAGAATCCTGAGAACCAAATTGTGTCCACCACCGTGGAACGAGAGATTGCCTTTGGGCTGGAGAATTTAGGCGTACCTTACGATGAAATGCACAGAATCGTGGATGAGATGCTCCTGCAATTGGACTTGGAGGAATATCGCCAACATCCACCCCATCTTCTTTCTGGAGGTGAAATGCAGCGTTTGGCGCTGGCTTCGGTGATGGCCATGTCCCCAAAGTACTTGATATTTGATGAGCCTACCTCACTTTTAGACCCAGCCAGCCGCAAGATGCTTCTTTCTTTAATCTCTGAACTTCATTTAGAGAATAGAAAGAACGAACCCTCTGAAGTAATCACTCCCTTATTTATTACTCAATATCCAGAAGAGGTCCTCGGTCTTGATCGTCTGTTGGTTTTACATCAGGGCAGAATTGTTTTCGATGATAAGCCTCAAGAGATTTTTGAGAAAGTGGATGAGCTCCATGGCCTGGGCCTCGAAGTCCCCATCGAGTTTGAAGTAACCCATTATTTAAGAAAACTTTCTGACGGGAAAATTTCACTCAATACTTCAGAATTCCTGCCGATACCTTAAACGTACTGCATCCACTCGGGCAATGGGTGTCTTAGTTGGCGGTCTGTATAATCAATATGAAATATAAAAAGATTACTGGGATTTTGGAGTATTGGAGTACTGGATTCATGGGGAAAAAAGAATGGGAATTTTGAGGTGCCCTCTAATACAATGCTCCAATAATCCAACACTCCAATAATCCCCACACAATTCTATCTGTAATGAAGCTTACTTGAACCAGTTATTTAGATGTTCTCCTGTAACCACATTTCTGCTTAATGTCAAATAGAATATGAATCCCATAAACTTAGACCTGAACTTTCTCATTCAGAAAAAGGGAGAAAGCCTCATTGCTGAATCTGAAAGTCACTCTAAAGAAACTTCTGTGGATCGAGATATCCGGTTGAATGAATTTGAGCAACAATTCGCCGGGTCTGAACCCTCTGATATGGCCTTAATTCTATCTAATCGGAGAACCCCTTCGAAATTTGTACCGGAAGGAATTGAGGAGACTCATTCAAGAGGCAATGGAAATCACAACCATGATGAAGTCCAATCTGAACTGATGTTCGACATAAATGAGGGAGATTTAATCTCAATGCTTGAGCGTTCCACTAAGTTTGACAACGAAACTGAGCAGGGATTACCTTTGGAACAAGAAAGTACTGATGGCGAATCTGAAGCTGAATTTGTGTTACAGGACTTGGATGTAACGACTCCTACGATAGACTTGGAGCGATTGGATGAACACTCTGATTTTCAAATTAAGTTAGACCCATCCTATGAGCCACTAATCTTGCCGAAAGAGCCCGGTCTCGAGGAACATGCAGAAGATGAAAAAGAATTAATTTTGGAACGAGAAGATTTAAGCATTCTTCCAGAAGAACCTTTATTCGAAACAAAAGAATTTAGCCTCCAGGAAGAGTTTGGTGATACGTCCTCTTCGGGAAAGGAAGGTGTAACAACTGTCAGCAAACTTCAATTTATTGAGCATGACCGGAAGGAATCCTCCACAAATGTTGAAACACCACAAAAGCCGGGTGATCTTGAATTGCCGTCTGAAGAGAAAGAAGAACCTTTTGCTCTTCCTAAACGGCCAACCGCGTCAAAAACGGATAAGAAAAAGTTTATCAAATCAGAAGATAATAAAGATACCCCCGCCCAAGTTTTAAGCTCTGGAAAGCAAAGTAGACAGAGCGTTTTAAAAGCGTCCTTTTCTTTGAGTTCAATATTTGAAAAGAGTCAACTATTAGGCTTGGACATCGGCACGCGGTCTCTGAAATATGTAATATTGAAAAAAGCAGCCGGAGGCTTGAAACTCATTCACTGCGGCATCAGACCCATTCCCAAAGCCTCTGAAGATGCCGATGAGGAAGAACAGAATGCGCTGATTTCCCAAGTTTTGCAGCAAACACTAAAGAGCAAATCACTTAAGAATACCCTGGTCACCAGTTCGGTTTCTGGTTTAGAGGTCATGTTTCACAATGTTCAAGTGCCTAAAATGGCACGTAAAGATTTGAATAAGGCGGTGCCTTGGGCTTGTCGAAAAGACTTCCCTTTTCCCATTGAGTCCGGCGTGATAGAATTCAAAATTATTGAGGACAAACACAAAGAATCTCGGGGAAAGCTTGATGTTTTGGTTATTGGTGCACAGGAAAGCTTGGTATCCAAGCACGTGGGTATTTTGACCAAGGCTCACATTGCGCCAGCTAAAGTTTCAACCGTACCGGTGGCCCTCTGGAACGTATTTAGATTGTTGGTCAAAAAAGATGTTGATAAATGTTACGCTGTTATCGATATTGGCGCGATTTCCAGTCACATTGTTATGATAAACCGCGGGCAAATTGAATTTGCAAGAGAGATTACCACTGGAGGTGATGATTTTAGCGAAGCTTTAACCGGTTCTATTTTTATCGATGGCAAAGAAATCGTTCTCAACAGAAATAGAGCGAACCAAATCAAAAAAGAATATGGCTTCTCGGACTCACGGAAGGACGGCTGCACAGAAGAAGGCATTCCCTTAAAAGAAGTTTCTGTTATGATGGGACCCGTGCTTGAAAGACTTGTAAATGACATTCAACGGACCATCGAATTTTACAAAGAAAAGTTCCAGATTAAAGTGGTAGAGAAAATTCTGTTAACCGGCGGTGGCTCTTTTGTTAAGAACTTATGCCCCAACCTCGCTCGAGAATTGAACCTAAAAGTTGAAATATTAAATCCTTTTGATCTGCTCTGTACAAGAAAAATAGCTAATCAACATGAATTACAGAAATTGGGGCCGCGGTTTGCTGTGTCGGTTGGTCTGGCTCTCGATACCAGTAAAGACCTGAATCTTTTACCACAGCAATTAAAGGGGGCTCATACATTTCAATATATAAAAAGAATCTTTCGTTATCTGTTTGTGATAGTAATTCTGCTTATGACTCTTCTCTCACAGAACATTTCTCAACAAGTAACGAAGATCGAGCGAGAATTCAAGCGCATTCGTAAAGAATACAAGATGGCCGAACCTAAAAGACAGCAATATGTAGAATTACAAAAACGGTTGACTACGCTTAAAACAACGTATGACAGTTATAAGAGCAAATTAGAGGTTAACTTATCGGCTTCCAATCACTTAAGAGTCATCAGCCATTTGATTCCCCGGAATATTGCTTTAACTTCTTTGAAGATTGAGCACAGAGATGTGAAAATAAAAGAAAAAGAAAGCCAGGTTATTAGCCGTGAAATTGTGATTCTCACAGGTGTGGCATTTGAAAATAACTTTCTGGAAGGTATTAATTTGGCTAAGTTCTTACTTGAATTAGAAAAATCTGACTACTTTTCTGAAATTGCTTTGAGGAATCAAAGGATCAGAGAAGACGGCGGTTTAGATTTTGTCATAGAATGTCAAATATAGCAGATATGCCCGCATCAAAAAAGACATTAATCATAGTTGCTGGTCTCTTACCAATCATTTGCCTTGGTTGGTTCCTGGCTTTCTATCATCCGAAAGCGTCGAGATTGAGAATATTAAGAAGAGACATGGAAAATTTGTTAATAAGAATTCAGAGTCTTAAGGTCACAGATAAACAGATAACAAGTCTTGAAAAACAAATTGATAAATTGGAAACTGAAATTACGGAAATTCAGAGAAAAGTTCTTTTAAAATCTGAATTACCCACAGTTGTTCGACAGTTTGAAAGAAAAGGAAGGTCATTTGGGTTGAAATTTCACAGCATCATCCCAGATTACGATTCGCTTATGAGAATTCCGCGTGAAGAAGAGGCTCCTGATTTGCTAAAACTAACGGTGCATTTTAAACTGCAAGGATATTATAAAAACTTTGGAAATTTCATCGATTCATTGGATGAACTTCCTTTCATAATATCCCTTGATGAAATGAGTCTTCACTTTAATAAAAGAATTCATCCGGAATTGGAAATAAATTTAGACACGGTGCTTTATCTTCAGGAGACCTTGGTAAATACTAAAATTTAACTGGCAAACTTACCAAAGAAAGCTGTGCGAAGTTTACAGAAAAGAGAAAGAATACTACTGGGAATGGTTGGAGCAACCGCGATCTTTTTTGTGGTCGATCGATTTGTTTGCGGGGAAAAGACTCCACAGACTCCTGAAATAGTAAAAAAAACTGTGGCGGAGAAAACCATCCCTAAACCGCCTGACACAAAAAAGGCTAAAATCAGAAATCGAATCGGGTCTTTTAGAGATAGAAAGTCGGGTCAGCTTATAAAATACTCGTCATGGGGTCGAGACCCTTTTGCGCAGGCCATTCGGTTATCTCAATCTGATTCCACCAAAAGTGATTCAAGTAATTTCGTATTAAGAGGTGTTATTTGGAAAGCCGGTGAAGCCCACGTATTGATTGGGGATGACATTTTGAAATCTGGTGAGCAGAAAGGGGATCTAAAAATTCTTGACATTGGCAAAGACCGTGTGATTTGTAAGAAAGGGGGGAAGATTGTAACTTTAGTTTTGGAAGATGATGGTGTTTTTCAGTAGGCTGAACAAAACTTTAACTAGCATGTTTCCTGCCTTTTTATTTTGTCTGTGCGCAACCGCCTTGGCCCAAAACTACAATTTAGAAAAGATTGATTTAAGACAATTTGACAGTTATTATCGAGTTACAGTTCACTGCACTGGTCAAGTTACCTATGTTAGCCGCTTCAAAAAGACGCCACCCGCTTTAATCCTTTACCTTCGCGATACTGTGCTCAAAACACCTAATAAAGACGTAAGTTATCGCAAGGGACCCGTGAAGAAAATCAAAGCCATACAGTGGAAAACCACACCTGCAATTGTCAAAATATTATTTGTTCTGGCTCCTTCAGTCTCTTATGAGATCAAAAATGATACAGATGGGGCAATCTATATTGATTTAGCGGAAGATGAAAATTTCCCTTTCCCATTCGAATCAAAAGATTTCGAAGGTATTTCAGATGAGAAACTTAAGTCATATTTGAATCATGAGGAATCGCTGGCAGTAAATGCTGATTCGTTCTCCGAATCGGTCTCTGCCACTGCGGCTGAGGTTGCGGATGCCTCTTATGAATCCATTAGCTTAAAAGAAAAGCCTTCCGTTCGAATTTCGAGACAACTTAACAGCAAAGACCTTTTATCTCTCGATGTCAGAGAAGCCGAAATCTCCAACGTTCTTCGGCTATTGGCTAAGCAAAGTGGTCTAAATATCGTAGCGAGCCGGGATGTCACCGGCAAAGTGACCGTGAGTTTATCGAATGTGACTATTAAAGACGCATTGAACAATATTATAAGAGCTAATGGTTACGACTATATTGTTGATGATGAAGTCATTGTTGTAAAACCAAAGGATAAATTCCAATTTGAGGATTTTGAAACCAAGGTTTATCGCTTGAATCATATAGATGCTAGCAATCTAAAATCCACGCTTTCGCAGATTTTGTCATCCCAGGCCAAAATTCAAGTTTTTTATCACAATTTCAATCCAGGAGAAAAAGAGGTTGAGGGTCAAACAACTGGCAAAAAGAACCGCAGCAGCACACTAATCGTCACCGATTCCCCAGCCAACATCAAGCAGTTGGATGCCATGATTGCTGCTCTAGATGTGCCAACCCCTCAAATCATGATTGAAGCCAAACTTATTGAAATTGCACCTCAAAAACAAGATAAGCTGGGGATAGACTGGGCCAAAAGCATCGGTGCCCAGATTTTTCAGGAAGTGCTCCTCCCGTCAGGAAGTGCATTTAGATACTCTGCGCAATTGCCTCTTGACGGTGGCAGTATCAATTACGGTACCCTCTCTTTTGATCAATACAACGCTGTGCTTGACTTTCTAAGTTCCCACACCAAGTCCAAACTGGTTTCCAATCCCCGAATCATGGCCATGGACAATCAGGAAGCTATCATCAGCGTGGGCAGTACCGTGCCCGTTCCGCAGATCAATCGCGGGATCGGTGGACAAGGCGATGTGGTGACATTTGATTATCGAGATGTGAATATAACGCTGCGGGTTACTCCTCACGTAGGCGATGATGGAACCATCACTCTTTACGTAAATCCAGTTATTGAGGAGATTACCGGTGAAGTGGTTGCTGGAGACAACCGTGCCCCCATAACTTCAAAGCGCGAAGTGAAGACTGTGGTGAAATTGAAAAGCAACGACACCATGGTTATTGGTGGATTGATTAAAGAAAATACAATTGAAACGTTGGATAAAGTTTGGTTGCTGGGCGATGTGCCGCTCATTGGCAATTTTTTCCGCCACAAGAATAAAGTGAAGAGGCAGACCGACTTGCTAATTTTTATTACACCTCGACTATTTGAGGGATTCTAAATAGCCATGCACAAAGCCGATCTTGACAAACTCCTGACCTACGCGGTTCAGAAAGAAGCTTCAGATATCCACCTTAGCGCAGGTGGTCCACCCATTCTGCGAATTCACGGTACTCTGCGTCGCCTCGAAGGTAGTATGGTCACCCGAGAAAGCTTACGTACGGTTGTAGATGAAATTCTCACGGAAAAACAAAGAAAAATTCTGGAAGAAACTCTCGAATTGGATTTTGCCTATGGCATACCAAATGTAGCCCGATTTCGGACAAATATTTATTTTCAACTGCGGGGTGAGGCCGCGGCTTTCCGCACCATCCCAGACCGGGTACGCCCTTTAGAGGAACTCAGAGCGCCCAAAGGTATTTACCAACTTTGTCTTCAGAAAAAAGGTATCGTTTTGGTGACCGGTCCTACGGGTTCGGGTAAATCGACCACTTTAGCCGCTATGATTGACCTCATAAATAATGAACGGCGAGAGCACATACTGACCATTGAAGACCCTATTGAATACGTGCACCAGAACAAAAATTGCCTGATTAACCAGCGTGAATTGGGTCAACACACCCATTCGTTTGCTAATGCCTTGCGGAGCGCTCTGAGAGAAGACCCCGATGTAATTCTTGTGGGAGAGATGCGGGATTTGGACACCATCTCGCTGGCGTTAACTGCGGCTGAGACCGGGCATTTGGTGTTTGCCACCTTACACACGATAAGCGCGGCTGAAACCGTGAACCGAATTGTAGATGTGTTTCCCCCCGAACAGCAGAGGCAAATTCGCGCAATGTTTGCCAACGCCGTGCAGGGCATCATAGCACAGCGTCTTTTACCCACCAAAGACGGTCGGGGCCGAGTTGCCGTGCATGAAGTGATGATTGCTACCTCGGCGGTACGCAACCTCATTCGCGAAGAGAAGACCCACCAAATTCACTCCGCCATTCAAACAGGCGCAGCCTACGGCATGCAAACCGTGGATCAAGCCCTCAAACGCTATGTCGAGCAAGGGCTCGTAGCCAGAGAAGAAGCGTTGGCTAACGCCACAGATCCGAACATTTTCAAATAGAAAATTCACCGCGGAATTAGTTCAACAACTGAGTGACGGAAGTCGTACGCAGGCGGCCAAAATAGTCTTGTGAAACGTGATTTGCGCGTAATCTGTCAGTTATGGTTAGGAAAATCTTGTACTCAAGTTAACAGAGGGTGTGAAAAGTACAATTCGGACGATCCTTAGCTCAGCAACACCTCGATGTCATTGTGGAAGAATCTTTTTAATAAACAGGACTTTACGTCCAATCAAAAAAGATTCCTCCTGAATAACAAGCACCGCAGAGTCTGACCATTCACACAGTCTGTGAACGAGTACGGCCGGTTACCTCACCCTAACTGAGGTTTTACATTTGCGTAAGGATTTGCCTTGATATTTAAGTAATTTTTAGTTATTATTTGAAAAAACATGAAGGACTGGTTATTGGATGAAACTTTCAACAAACCCACGAAATAAATTAAAAACACCTCTTCAGTCGTATAGCAGCACCACAAAAAGACGCCTGGATTTGTTTCGGTATCCGGCACGAATTATCCTGTTGAGTTTTTTGTTCATAATTATGATCGGCACGGTGGTTTTAAGGCTTCCGGGAATTACTATTGGTGACTCTCTGACTTTAGTCGATGCCCTGTTTACGGCCACTTCTGCCACTTGCGTGACCGGTCTCATAGTTGCGGATACGGCTACAAAATTTACTCTGTTTGGTCAGGTGGTTATCTTAATTTTGATTCAAATTGGCGGTCTGGGAATTATGACCTTCTCCACCTTCTTTGTCTACGTGGTGGCCGGACGTCTTTCAGTTACTGGGCGCGATTTGTTGCAGGATACCTTCAGTCAACATCCTATGTCCGACCTGGTTCGTTTGTTAAGGTCAATATTTCTTGTGACCATAGCTATTGAAGCCTTAGGATGGGGCCTATTGACTTTAAGATTTATGCGAACCGTGCCCCTACCAAAAGCTATGTATATGGGATTATTTCATGCTATATCGGCCTTCTGCAACGCGGGCTTTTCCTTGTTCTCCGATAGCTTTGTGGATTATCAAGCAGATTTTTTTATTAACGTAGTTTTAATCACTTTAATTGTTTTAGGGGGGTTAGGATTTGTAGTCATATTTGATTTGTACAAAAATCGACAATTTCTTTTTCGCTGGAATTTTTCTCAATTAGCCTATCATACACGCGTTGTCCTATTCATGACATCAACGTTACTTGTTATTGGTTTCTTATTTGTCTTCAGTTTGGAATATAACAACAGCTTGAACAGTACATCATCAGTAACAAAGGTATTAGCATCTTTCTTTCAGTCCGTAACCGCACGCACCGCCGGTTTTAATACTATCAACATACGTACACTTTCCAACTCAACTCTATTTTTTTTGATGATCTTGATGTTTATTGGAGCTTCGCCCGGATCCTGCGGTGGAGGCATAAAAACCAGTACCTTTGCCGTATTGACCGCTTCAGTGATGTCTAGATTTAGGATGCGGGAAGACGTGAATATATTCTATCGCCGCATTCCGCCTGCTATTGTTTCAAGAGCCATTTCTGTGTTTTTCTTTTCTGTCCTATTTATAGCAATATTTACCATGTTTCTTTTAATTTCAGAAACGCCCGGTATTTCCCATACCCAAAGTCGCGGTTTGTTCTTAGAATATTTGTTTGAAGCGGTTTCTGCATTTGGAACCGTAGGATTGAGTACAGGAGTAACTCCGGCATTAAGTGGGTTTGGACGAATCTTAATAACTCTTCTGATGTTCATCGGTCGCCTGGGCCCACTCACCATCGCTCTTGCAGTACAGGGCAGAGAACCCGCTCCAAGATTTAAATATGTTCAGGAAAGTGTTTTGGTGGGGTAGAATAATATTTGAATAGAAATCAAAGGGAGAGATATGAAAACTTTTGCTATCATTGGTCTAAGTAC
>JBHIAW010000048.1:0-16510 GCA_046758765.1 bacterium | reverse complement strand
TAATTATGAAATTAATGATATAGGTTGGCGTGAAAAAAGCTCCGTTAAGTTTTCTATGGTTCTTAGGAAAATGAATGCCTCTGTAAACCTAATTTGTTTGAAACAGGCGCACACGCTAACTTTAATTCTCAAGCACTTTCTTAATTCGCTCAAAAGCCCAGTCTAATTCTTCTTCCGTGATGACTAAAGGCGGGGCAAAGCGAATTACATTTTCGTGCGTTTCTTTGCAAAGAAGGCCTTCGTCCTTTAACGCTTCGCAGTAAGGACGCGCTTTGGTATCGAGCTCAATTCCAATAAAAAGACCTCTGCCGCGTATATCAAGGATGTGGGGACTGCGAATGGTCTTGAGTCTTTCTAAAAAAGCTTTTCCCAAAGACTCGGCCCTTTCAATGAGACCTTCTTCAAGAAGAACATCTAACGCCGTTAAAGCGACCGCACAGCCGAGGGGATTACCGCCAAAGGTGCTGCCGTGATCTCCGGGCTGAAATACGCCTAACACTTCTCGCCGAGCCAGCACCGCCGAGACCGGGTAAAATCCACCCGAGAGGGCTTTGCCAACAATGATCGCATCGGGTTTGACATCTTCATGTTGAAAGGCAAACAGTTTGCCAGTACGACCCAGTCCGGTCTGGATTTCATCTAATATTAACAATATATTATGTTGCTTGCATATTTGCTCCACGGTCTTCAAGTAACCATCGGGTGGGATGTTAATACCAGCCTCACCCTGAATCGGCTCTACTAAGAAGGCACAGGTGTTGGGAGTGACGGCTTTTTCTGTGGCCTCTGCGTCTCCAAACGGGATGATCTTAAACCCTGGGGTAAATGGTTCAAAACCGTCACGATACTGTTCTTCAGTTGAGAAGCCAACAATGGTGGTTGTACGGCCGTGAAAATTGTTTTCGCACACTATGATTTCAGCCTTATTTCGAGGAATACCTTTTACTTGATACCCCCACTTGCGGGCTGCTTTTATGGCCGTCTCCACTGCTTCTGCGCCAGAATTCATCGGGAGCACCAAATCCATGTTTGAAAGTTTTGCTAACTTTTCGCAAAATAGCGGTAACTTATCATTTCTAAAGGCACGGGACGTGAGCGTTAATTTCTCGGCTTGCTCGCATAATGTAGCAAGAATTTTTGGATGACAGTGTCCCTGATTTAACGCTGAATAAGCACTCAGACCATCGAGATACCGTTTGCCTTCGACATCGTAAACCCAAACCCCTTGAGCGCGCTCAATGACGATATCGAGAGGATGATAATTGTGGGCTCCATATTTATCTTCGAGCGCGACATATTCCTCAGTTGACTTCAACAAATACGACCTCCTTTTGTTGATTTAAGTTTAATTTAATAATAAAGCTAACATAATTATTGCGTTTTGTCAAGGCATAATTCAACCTTCCGAAGGCTCCATAACCTCCCCAAGGTTCAGGGCATTTTAGTACCCGGCAGCCTGTCCATCTTTACGGGACTCGGAAGCGCCGTAATAAACCTTGTTTTGCCAGTCATACATGATAGCTTGATAGCCGCCGTAACTGCCAACGTTGTAACCAACCCGGTGTCCCATTTTAACTAATTCGCGAATAGTATCGTACGGAATACCGGTCTCTAAATAGACTCGGCCGCCGTTGGTCATTTTTTCGCCAGTGGGCTGCGAAGAGCCTTGATGTAAAATACGAGGGGCGTCTCCAGCTTCTTGCAGGTTCATGCCAAAATCAACTATATTGATGACTATTTGCGCGTGGGCCTGGGGTTGGGTAGCGCCGCCCATCACACCAAAACTGATAAATGGTTTGCCATCTTTGGTGATGAACGCTGGAATAATGGTATGAAAGGGTCGCTTATGAGGGGCGTAGGTGTTGAATTTCCCTTCTTCCAGATCGAATAGTTCCCCGCGATCCTGTAGAATGAAGCCTAAGCCGTCGGGGGAAAGTCCCGAGCCCATGCCGCGGTAATTACTCTGGATGAGGGAAACCATATTGCCTTCGCCATCTGCAACCGTCAAATAGATGGTATCACCGGCATATAAGGCTGGATTGCCAGCGTCATACCTTTTGGCAGCACGATTGGGATCAATCAATTTCCGCCTCTCTGCGGCGTACTCTTTTGAGATAAGTTCTTTGACCGGAATGTTATTAAAATCTGGATCGGCATAAAACTTGGCCCGGTCTTCAAACACCAGTTTCTTCGCTTCAATGAAACGATGGATGTATTCTGCACTGCCAAATCCCATGCCTTTTATATCGTACCCTGCTAAAATATTCAGGATTTGCAGCGCTGCAATGCCCTGACCGTTGGGGGGCAGTTCCCAGACGTCGTATCCGCGATAATTCGTTGAGACCGGCTCGACCCAATCCGATGTGTGATCGGCCAAATCTTGGTAAGATAGAAAACCCCGGACTCGCCTCATGAAGGCATCGATTGTTCGGGCGATTTCTCCTTTATAAAAAACATCTCGGCCAGCATTTGCGATTTTTTCCAATGTGTTGGCCAAGTTGGGATTTTGAAAAATGTCTCCTTTTTTTGGAGCTCTACCGTTTGGCATAAAGGTTTCCTTGAATCCAGGCCATTTCTCCAAGATGGGCACACTGCGTCCCCAATAATAGGCAATGAGTTCCGTGACCGGAAAGCCTTCTCGGGCATATTTAATAGCAGGGGCAAGAATGGTTTTCATGGGCAGTTTACCGAATTTCTTGTGCAGCTCAAACCAGCCATCCACGCAGCCAGGCACGGTTACGGGTAGGGGACCATGACTGGGGATATGCGTTAGGCCCTGTTTCTCAAAGTGCTGTAGAGTTAGGGAATAGGGAGAACGGCCGCTGGCATTGAGACCGTAAAGCCTTTGGGATTTTGCATCCCAGATAATGGCAAATAAATCTCCGCCGATGCCGCATCCAGTGGGTTCCACCAGACCCAGCATGGCATTGGCGGCAATGGCTGCATCCACAGCGTTGCCTCCTTGCTTGAGAATATCCAAAGCAACCTGCGTCGCTAATGGCTGACTGGTGGCGGCCATGCCATGTTGAGCGATGACCTCCGAGCGGGTAGCAAACGGTTTGCCTGTAATGCGGTCCTGGGCATGAATGGGTAGTGCACATAATACAATTACTATCGAAGAACAAATAGTGTACTTCATGTGTAGCTCCTTTCTCATTAAGAAGCCTCTCAGCTAAAATTGAGTTATTGTTTATTAATGGCTTAGTTTTAATTTTGTTGCTTTTCTCTTATCATTTCCTCCATCTGTTTGTCATCTATTTGTTATTCAGCCTTCAGGCTGTTTTCAAGCTAAGGCTTGCACTATAAAAGCTAATTAAAACTAGATTACAGTCTATTTAGTCTACACTCTCCTTTCTGAATATGTGCTACGTACTTGAAAGTGCTTAGCGCATTCAATACATTCAATCGGAGGTTTTTGAGTTGGTCAGGCTACTCGCAAGAGAGCTTTGATTCTCCTACCAATTGTTCATAAATCTTTACATATTCCTTGGCGATTTCCGTCCAGTTGTACTTTTTTTGAATAAGGGCTAATGCATTTTTGCCACGTCGTTTCATCTCTCTTACATTTGTCATCGCCTCGCAGATTGTCTGTGCCAGCGATTCCACATCATCGACTTCACAGAACCATCCATTCGCATCGCTGCCGGAGTCAACCACAAAACTCAGGGGGCCGCCGCTATGGGTGGCAATTACAGGTAACCCCGTAGCCATCGCCTCTAAAAAAACTTGCCCGAAGGGTTCGTAATAAGAAGGGGCGACAAATACGTCGGCAAGATTGAGCCCTTGTGACAGAATGGAATGGGGTAACCAGCCAGCAAAAAAGACATTTGATAATTCTAATTGACACGCAAGCGTGTGAGGATGCTGTCCCTCCCATTCTCCCGGCATCCCTCCGCAGACAAGTAAATTGTACCGAGACTTACTATTTTGGTGCAAAATCTGATTCACTTTGGCGACCGCCTCAATCAACAATGGAACGCGTTTGAAATCCAGAAACCGACCCACATATATGAGAAGCGGTTTTAATTGGCCTGATGCAGTTTTAAATTTCTTCAGGTCAGCTTCTGTATAGCGGATACTACCGGGCTCGCCATTTTCGTCCCAACCCCGTGGTTCAAGAACCAAGATTTTTCGTAAAAAGGACAACTTTTCTTCGGGCGACCAATTTAACGGTTTAAAAATGGACACATCCACACCGTTGGGGATGGTAGTAATCTGGCTATCTTGGAGAGAAAATTGTTTTTTTGCCCGCTGGCATACATCCGCACTAATAGCAAAGTAGTGGTGCATTTGCTGTACAGCTTTATGTAATATTTCATGCCAAAATTCGTATAAGACATTCTGATCTAAAGTTTCCTTATTAAGAGAAGCTGCGTTCTCCAGCATTTTTATTTCGGTGCCATGGAATTGGGTTACTTTAGGAATCTTCGGCAGAACTTCAGCGGCTAAGTGCATGTGATTAAGATGATGTAAATGCACAATTCTTGGTTGAAAATGCCGATTGACCTCTTTGAATATCTTTTTCCAGCAGCGTAGAAGTGCTTCATATTCCGACTGGCTCACCTTGCAAAAAACTCGATCCGGTACATCGGGTTTGTCTTCATAGCTCGGATGAAATGGAATCTCCCATTGCTCTGAAATAGGATTAAGACCTCTCTCGAATCCTCGCCATGCCATAGTATAATCGACTTCTGTGAGTGGAAGACAGCGGTAAAACTCCCGAGCATCGTGTTGAGGATTCCCATCGTGTATTGATCCCGTTACCAGATGCACCTGATGTCCCAGTTTCATCAAAGCTTGCGATAAATATCGTACGACTTGCGCACTGCCGCCGCGGGGATAGAATACCAGACCCATTAAGATCCTGAGTGACCTGTCTCGCAGTAAGAAAGCGCCTCTAAAAAGCAAATAAATCGCACCCATCTGGATGACGTGGTACAAATCGTTATAATTGAAGTGTTGGTGAATGGTAAAACCACTCTGCTGGATTCCGGCGGCCACAAATGACACCAAGACACCGGCAATTATCCAGCCCACACTTTTATCCCTCCGACTTACGAAGGCATACAGTTGCAGCAATATGACTCCAAACATCGCTGGTACGTAATCGATGATTACGTAGCGAAAGTCATTGTGGGTGACCATCCACACGGCATATACCAAGAATTTTAATACCGTGGCAGCCAGAAGCCATCGACTAATTTTCGGTGAAACTGAAGAGATGATAGTTCCTGATAGCATGAAAAAACTCGCGAGACCTATTGCATAGACGGTGGTCTTCCAAATGGCTACCTTTGCGACTTCTCCTAAGTAAAGTGCGAACCCGTGCGAGGTGCCGCCTGCCACTGCCGCAATGGCGGTGGTTATGAATGCTCCGCCCCACAACCGAACCGAATTTTGCTGCTCGCTTTGCCCTACTTTCAAAAGCCTAACGGCGAAGTACAGTGTTAGGACGGCGAGCACGTAATCAGTGAGCATGGTAGTTGGCTCGGTTATTTTCATATTTCTTCCTCTTATATTCTCATCTATGCACAGTTCAGCGAACCTATTTTGTAAGCCAAACACGATCAATGTCATTCTGCAAGACTCTTTTTTGCAAAACGCGACCAAAGTGGCTTGTGGGCAGGGTGTCTGCCATACAAAAAAGATTCCTACGGAATGACAGAGGCATGGCAGTGATTACTGTCCTCACTAAAAGATGGGTTATGGTCAACTGCACCTCGCCAACACGCAAAAAACACTATAGCTCCAAAAGCTCCTTCAGGTGCTTTGCTGCGGGTGAGCCAAAGGAAAGCATCTGGTCATGCATGGTCTTCATACTGTAGGCCGGGCCCATTTTAGCTTCGTATGCTTTGCGGAGGTCGTTGACCTCGGCGTTGCCAACATAATAAGTCGATAGCTGAGTAGAAGTCAAACAAGCCCGACGCCACTTGCCAGCAGCTTCTCCTTCTTCTTGAAAACCTTCGTTCATCATAAGGTCCATGGCTTCTTTCTCGGTCATACCTGCGGTATGAATCTTCTGGTCAATGATGGCATTAATGATTAACCGCAGCCGCATTTTTAACTGCTGCATTTTAACCTCCGGGCCGCCATAACCTTTCTCAACCATGAGTTGCTCGGCATAGGTTGCCCAACCTTCTACAAACGTTCCACTGCTGAAGATGGCTCTTATTTTAGTGGGCGCTTTGAACTTATTGGCATGAGCGAGCTGCAAATAATGCCCCGGCATGGCCTCGTGAACCGTGAGATCCTCAAGCATGTAATTATTGTATTCGCGAAAAAACGACTCCACGCGCTTTTCTGACCAGTCTTCTGGTGTTGGGGAGATGGCGTAGAAAGTTTCGCCTTTCTCTTCTAACGGCCCCGGCGAATCGCAGTAAGCTACCGCTACACCTCGCTGAAATTCGGGCATCACTATGATTTTTAAGGGCTCGTCGGGTACAGTTATCACATTTTGTGCACGAACAAAATCTGTACACGTTTGCAAGGTTTTTTTGGCGAAGTCTACAATAGTTTCATTGTTGGGATGCGTTTCTGCGAGATTGTCCAACACCTTTTTTATGACCAGTTTTTTGTTAGTTGGGTCTGTAATATTTGGAAAAAATTTCTTAAATAGTGGCAGGGCGGTTTCATACATATTATTCTGCGTTTTGATTAAATCAGCTTCGGCCCTTTCTAAGATTTCTTCTTTGGACAAATCTGACGTCAGTGTAAAATGAAGCTTCTTTCTAAACTTTTTATCACCAATTCGAAATTCACCATTGGATTTAGGTAAGAGTTCATTCTTCAGCCAGGTTCCATATTCTTCAAGTGCGGTAACAGCCTGGGCTTGAATAGGTGCAAACTCCTCTTTAAGTTCAGGGACTTGATCGAGAAATTCGTTTAGTTGATCCTGTATCAGGCTTATGTTGCCTTTGTTCTGTAAGATTGCTGTTTCGGTATGGACTTTTGGTGGATTTTTCAAATTCTTTTTGGCCTGTTCAAGCACAGAAGGAATCGCTTTCAACCTTTCCTTGACATTCAGTAATCGGTCTTTGAGCGGCGCAAACTCTCGTACGAGGAGCCCGTAAATCGCCCCGCCTATGTTATATACCAGAGGATTCCATTCGTGTTCCTTGAGAATATCAAGTTGAAAAATCGCATATTCAATATTGGATCGCAGAATCTTGTAGTCAATACTGTTATCCAGACTGAGACGGTCTACTTCGATGGAATCCAGAGAATCAAGAAAGGCGTTATGCAAATTCAATTCACGTTCCACACCCTCAAGGCTGTAGTCGTTCAGGCGATGGTCATATCGATGGTCGCCAAGATAGGTAGCCCACTCGGGTTTCATCTCCAGGAGTTTTTCGATATAGCTATTTGCCAGAGCTTCGAATCTCTGGTCTTCAGTTTGTTTTTGTGCGCAAGAGGCTAGAACCCAAACGCCCGTCATAAGCATAAAAGCAATTACAGTTTTCATATCTTTCCCTTTCATTTAATTTTTAATCAAAGGTCAAGAGGAATTTAATAAAAAGATGATTATTTTCGTTTTGCGGAACCAAAAACCCAGGGTTCACAAAAGGAAGGGATAAACACCGTTCTGAATCTTAGTTCTGCCATGTATTTTGAGGGAAGTTCCTTAATAAGATTGAAAGTATCAACATCAAATTCAGAACAGCACTGCAAACTTAGAACACCTTCAGGATTTAACCTATTGGAAATTTTTGAATATATCTCGCTCAAGAACTGACGTTTATCTTGTCTCGTTAACAATTCGGGATCCATGGTCAGTTTGGGGTTATCTATTTCTTACTGACTTTTTTGGTTCTTTTTTCCAATCTCTAATAACACTACAACCAATAAGTTGAGATGCTTTTTCATAAAATTTATCTTCTTTATTTTCTATATCGGGGTTTTCAATTATCTCAATCAAGCAGTTTAAAAATTCTCTGAAATTAGGATCATAATTAAATCTGCTATCTTTCCATATTTCTCTAAAATATTTGCCCAAGCTGGCTTCATAAATCCAAGGTATCCAAGATGCAAAGATTACTGGGTCGATATCATTAGTCTTTCTTAACCTATAATGAATTTCAAAAAGATTCAACAAAGAGGCCGCAAATTCTTCAAGGCGATAGTTTTCGATGTCGGACAAATCTTCTTCTTCGATATTTTCCTCAAATAACTTTATCAATTCTGGGTTTTCAATTTCTAATTTAAACAAGTCTATACTAGCCAATTCTAATTTTGTATAAAAGTCTTGTTTTCTTAATTTATTGTTTTTGACTAATTGAATAAATGTTAATATTAATCCGATAAAGACTAACAATGCTGGCACAATTTGAACAATTATGCCTATCATGTTAATTCCCATAATTTTCAGAAAAAGGGCTCATTTGCACTTAACTAAAGAACAAATAAGCTTTGAAATAGCAAAAAAATACATTAACTAAGTGCAACCCCTTTGTCGAGTTGATGCCATAATGCCATGTTAGGCAATAAATACTAAGTTCGTGATATTAAACGAACTTTTACAAATCACCTTTGTTTTTCTGATACTTTGCTGATTTGCATACCTACTCTTTGCTATCTCGCAATTTAATGAAGAAGTCTTCAAATGATTTTGAAAAATAAGAATCTTTTTGAATTATTTCCCAACCTTCCTTAAAGGCAGGCTTTCTAAATGAATCCTTCATTCCTTTTTCCCATAAATCCCAAACATACTTATCTATCAGAGCATTTTTTTCCAAATAATATTCTTCTGAACACAAATCAAAATATGCCCTTAAATATTTTAAAACATTTTCTTTTTCTTGATTGTTTAAGGATTGTAGAGTAAAGTTATTTGATTCTATTGAAATTGGGAGTTCAAGCATAATATTCTGATATCTTAATGTATACTCCATGAAATTTTGTAGGCGCATTTGTCTACCATTTTGATACATTTGATAGATTAATGCACATAATGCGATTAACGCAGTGACCATAGCAATGTATTCGGTTATATTCATTGATCACTGCCTAATTGTAATTGTAACAACTATCTGACTACACTAAGACTTCTACTTTTTACTTAAAGATAAATGAAAAATCAGTCCTTTGACGTTTTTCTGAAACTCTTTCTGCTGTAGCATGAACAATTATTGGCAATGCAATAGTAGCATCACAATAACACTGCACAAATCGTCCTTTCTCAGTTTCCTTTCCCCAAGAAATTGCTTCTTCAAATGTGCACCCTGATAATCCACCCCATTGAGGAGAATCCGTCGTTATCTGGATAGCATATTTATGAGGATTATAAGTTTCATCTGTTCCTTGACGGTTTAGTAGGTTCTCTTTATTAGGAATTTTTCTGTCTTTGTAAAGCAGATCACCTGTGACTGCAAAAAGTTGTATAAAATCTTTTGGTACCCCTCCGCCGATGTAAAAAACACCTGTGTTTTTCACTCTATTCGTTAATTTCATGAAATCTACATAGTCTTTAATTGCGTCGATTGTTAAATCAAATCCATTAGCCTTAGCAATTAATGCTGCATCACCAAACGGGCTATCAGCTATAGCTGGACAAAAAATTGGTATTCTGTTTTCTGCAGCTGTGCTAACGATGCTATTTATTCCTTTTTTGCTTAACCATCTACCTAATAAAAACAAGAATTCATAAGAAGAATATTTGCGTGCTTCTTCAAGCGTTTGAATAAACTCGGCAATTAGCTCAGTCATTTCTAAATATTCTTTTTCACTTCCATAAATATCATAATATCTGTTCAGTCCTGAACTAAAAAGCATACCATCATCAACTGAATGACTTCCTTGATAATAACTAAATCCCATTGCCTCAACTATATCTTCTGAAATATTAGCTCCGGTTGAAACTAATATATCAACGTAATGGTTTTCTAGAAGCCAATTTATTATTTTCCATTGACCTGCAACAGATAAAGATCCACTATAACCCACGAAGATAGTCAAATTACTTTCCTTAATCATCTGCACAAAAACTTCACATACTTCAGCTAACTTTCTTCCCTGAAAGCCCGTGCGAGACATTTCCGACAGAAGTTGAGAGATTGGTTTCGGAGTTCTCACTTCGATTGACTTAACTCTTTCAGCTGGCATATTCATATTTTTCATCAAAACATTTTTCCTGGAATAAATAATAGATTAACTGTAGTTTGGCAAATTTTGAAAATTATGTAAACTTATAACACAATTTTCTTCTAAAAAAACAATAAGTTAGCGCTGATATGTGGCTTGCAATAACGAATCTGGTTTTTTCAGAAGTTATGGCATTTTTGCCAAACGACAGTAGATTAAGTCAAGTAAATTGAAGTTGTTTCAAATAGGCTTTATCTAGAAGCAATCCAACCCTATAAATACAAAACGCCCTATCTTCACCACGCAGAATGCCCACGTTTCCGATTTTATTGTTAATTAAAATTGGTGCCACCGTGGCCTTGTTATAAATATTTACGTCTTTTTTGGTCAGTTGTAAATCTCCATCTAAGAACCTCATCCTTCCAAAGTTAACGTTTTCAATAATCGAATGAGATTCACTTGAGCAATGAAATATGTCGATGGAGGCGTGATGGGCTTCGGGATAGATATGCATGGCAATGTGAGATTCATTAATAATAGAGATTACAGTAACTCCAACGGGATCAAACTTATGACTGGTAAGGTTGACTTGATGCATCCCACATTGCTGAATTCCTTCAGTCAAAGCAAGACTTAGTTGGTTTTCGTCATTGAGTAAATTGGGCGGGCAATGAATAAATTCAGCGATAAGCTGGATTCCAGAAGTTTTCATTTTAAATCCTTAGCTTTTTGGCGATTTCACCCCTTTTCAAAAAATGTTACAACAATGATTAGTTAAAGGAATTATGGCCGTCAAATATACAATTTTTTAACTTTTGACACAAGAAAAAAAAGAGAAAAAATGCGCAATTCGATTGATTAATTGACTGGAAAGGTTAAATTGATTTGGGAGTCTATGTATCATTTCGTCGCAGCGTTGCTGATCCTTGCTCTGCTTATTGGTTCCTTGAGTAGATCAACTGGGAGTGATATACGCCACTATGTCATGACCGGTAATCTCTTATATCCCAAATAGGATATCCGTCAAATCATTGGCTTACGGTTCGCGTCAGATGGAGAATATTTGGAGCTTGAGAAGAAGGCTGTTGCAGAAGATATGAAGGAAGATGAATTGTTCTCATTGATTACTCAGTCTTAATTATTTGGTGTTCATCCCCGTACTTACTAAATCATTATCTTGAACAGAATCAATGTTGTCAGTAGCACCATGCCCCCCTGTAATAGCGTCACGATCGTGAACGAACGGTACGCATCGTTCAATTTCAGACCACTGAACTGGGTCACCACCCAAAAATACGAATCATTCACATGAGATACGGTCATTGCGCCAGCGCCAATTGCCATCACCACGAGGGCCAAGGCCGCTGGAGTGCTAATGTTCAACGCTGGCAACAAAGGTGCTAGCACAGAAGATGTAATGACTAGGGCTGCGGTTGAGGAGCCCTGGGAACTCTTTAATGCTGCAGCGATAAAAAAAGCAATGATCAAAAATGAGCTGCCAGAAACATTGCTATTGTTCACAATGCTTTTTATTAATTCTGTTAATGGCGTAGCCTTAAGTACACTTCCGAACGCACCACCCGCACCAGTAATTAGTAAAATAGGGCCTGCCCGCATAATTCCCTTGGCAATCCACTTATTGAGATGTTCCTCATCAAATTTCGGTAGCAGCATAAAACTCATAAATACGCCCAGCAAAAGGGCAACTAATGGATTGCCAATAAAAAGAACACTATCGGCAACGTTTCCAGATAATTCAAGAAATTTTACTATGGATGCGCCGGCGATCAGGATAACCGGCAATACAATTGGACCGAATGACCTAAAAGCAGATGGCAGAGGGTCGATTTCTGTTAGAACCGAATTGAAATTGGAATCATTGTCCTCGTCTGCTATTGTAATCGACTTGATACGCAGTGCCCACCAGTAGCCGACCAAAATAGCGGGAATTGCGGTAATGAGCCCGATCCCGATCACCGTTCCAAGATAATCGGACGCGCCAATATTTCCTGCTGCCGCAATGGGGCCGGGTGTTGGCGGAACGAGCGTGTGCGTTGCATAAAGGCCTGAAGACAAAGCAACGGTCATAGTGGCTAATGATACCTTCGCGCGTTTCGCTACCGCTTTATTTAGGCTCGAGAGGATCACGAATCCAGAATCACAAAACACCGGAATACTAACTATTGAACCGATTAACGACATTGCAAGAGTTGGTCTTTTCTTACCAATTGAGCTTAAGACCACATCTGCAATTTTTATGGTAGCACCGGAATTTTCAAGAATAGTACCGATGATAGTACCAAATATGATAACTAGTCCGATGTAGCCCATCAAGCCGCCAAATCCATTGTTGACCGAACTAATGATTTTTTGAAGTGGCATTTTGACCAGAAGACCTACCCCAAAAGTAGCTATAATTAACGAGAAGAATGGATGAAGTTTCAAAACCGAAGTTGTAAGGATAATAAATACAATCGCCCCAAGCAATATAATTATCAGTACTGGACCTTCGAGCATATAATCAGCTCACTTTCGTTTCAAAATCACTCTATTCAAAGATTAGAATTGTAATGCGAATGTTCATTCTATTTTCGCATTGATTAGCTTTGAAACTACAACCTGCCTGTCTTTTTTCCGGATGCCATAAATAACGCCTGACTGAGTCCGGTCCCAGGCAATACCTTGCCCAAGATTGTTCATGGGAAGGATGTCTACTAATTCGAGAACGGAGCCAGCTTTTGGCAGCTTCAAAGCATACAGTTCCGCTCGGTCGTGGCCGGTACAATACAACAAGCCGTCTGGTCCCCAGGAGCCCCCCGAATTACTCATAGGGGTGAATTTCTGAATGACCTCCTCGGGGAAAACCCAGGATTCTAAATATCGCCAGTGATCGTCAAATTTCACAACCGTAGTCCAGTCCGTACCTTTATTGGATTTTGGTTTGAGTTTTTCGTAATGGGCGAAGGCCGCCCACCAATATCCGTCATGGCGGTCCACCCAGGTGCAGGAGCCCCAGTGAATACCGAAGCTGTGTGAACCAATGTGCTTCAGTGTTTCGGCATCCCAGACTTCAACTGAGCTGGTCATGGGAATACCGGGATAATTCGAGTGCGCACAGTAGAGTTTTCCGTCGACAATCACTCCGCTATCTAAGTGGATAATCGGTCCGGTTTCAGCCTCCTGCCAGTGGGCGATGCGCTTGCCTGTTTCTTTATCGTATTTACCGATTTCCCGGGTTCCAACGACATAAACATGTTTGCCATCCACCGCAACGCCCTGTCGAGCTTCTGCTGCGTTGAATCTTTTGATCTCCTTAAATTCGCGCTCGCCGGCGTGTAAAATGAGACTGCAAAATGTTAAGAGGCAAAACGGGATGAGTTTTTCAGTGAAGTGACGTATTTTCATTTTGTATCCTTCGTAAACCGCCTTAGTCAATTTAACCATAATTTTAGTTCGTTCTCTTTTTAAATTAACGATAATTAAGAATAAGAACAAGACTAAAACCATCTGTGACTGGCAAAATTTATCAAACAGCATTCTGTGTCGCTTCATCGTACTCAAATCAGGGAATTTATTCATGCGGTTTGACATTCCATACGCTCAGAGCCAGTACTAAGGACAAAATAGATGCTCCGATCCAAAAATAGAAAACATTTTCAAAATTATAGGTGACTTTACCATCAATAACAATCTTTCCGGAATCAATTAAGAATCCGCTGATCCAATCCTGGGAGGCTGCCCCGATATAACTAAACAACCCGATCACACCCTTAACGGCTCCTGCTGCCTTTTTGGGCATGGCATCTACTGCGATTAGACCTGCCAGAAACACAATTAAACCACCAATAGCAAACTCAAAACACCCCAACGCCAGTAAATCCAACCAATGAAATCCTGGCGGTATGAGATATAACATAACAAGTGAACTCGTTAGCAAAAGACCATAGAGTAAAGTTGGCACATTTCTTTTTGAATTAAAGAATCGATCGGATAAAAATCCTGAAAACGCAGCCCCACATAAACCAACAATAGTGTTAATGCCGATTAGAAAACCGGCTTCAACGAGCGAGTAGTTTTTTGCTTCCTGGAGATATAACGGTCCCCAACTATGAATCGCATATCGCGTGACATACATGAAAGCACTGCTCAGCCCGAGAATCCAAACAACGGGATTTTTGAGAACCATCAGTTGCAGTTTTCCAACAGACTCTTGCGAAGGCTTTCCGGCTGAGTAATCGTTTCGATAATCGACCACATGCGGTAATCCATAGGTTTGGGGCCGGTCCGCAAGTGTATAATACAGGATTGCTCCAACAACTAAGCAGATAAGCCCGGGTCCAACAAAGCCCATTCTCCATCCCCATACACTAATGAGGAAGGCAGTACCTATAAAAGTTAAGCCTTCTCCGATATTATGTGCTCCAGCCCAAATACCGTATCGTGTGCCCCTTTCATTGTTGCTGAACCATTGACAGATAGATACAACGCTTGGAGCAGAGCCTATAGACTGGAACCAACCATTCAAAGCCCACAAAAGAACAAACAACACGAAATAATTCGTCAGACCAAAAATGAGGTTCACGATGGCTGAAAGCATCAATGCTGTCGACATAAATCTTCTAATATTAGCTCTGTCTGCCAAAAATCCATTGGAGAATTTTCCAATAGCATATATATATAGGAGCGCTGCGCCTATTATTCCAAGCTGCTTTACGTCAACAATGCCTGCATCAATCATCGGTTTTTTGGCAACAGACAAGCTGAGTCTACAGGTGTAGAAAAATCCATACCCCAAAACGAGTGAAATATAGACACTCCAGCGCTTGCGTTCATAGATTCTTTTAATTTTGTCTTGATCTGAAATGAGAGGTTGATCTTCGCCGGTTTTGTAGAAGTCGATTATTTTAGTTAGCATATTATTCCTTAGGTGTACCGAAAATGAATGATTCATGACCGGGGGGAATCGGTGTACAAGCTTCAGGTTGCGCGGGTAAGGGGGAAAACACGCTAAAGCGTGGACACCCAAATTCCGCACACCTAAATTCGTTTGTGAGACCGTTCAAGGCAAAATCACTCAATTTGGGTTTTAGCCATTTTATAGCCTGCGTTGGTAATATCCTTTGCCCTGATCATCATTTTTCTGTCGCTGGTTTTCCCGGGAGTCAACTTTTGTCTGCCAGGAAGCCACTCCATTGACCAACTCTTCTGCTTGCAATTCAAAGGGCGCCCAAATGCTGCGTCCCTCAGAATCGAGCAATCGAAATATTAGGTCGGCAGAATCTCCAAAACTAACATCGATGACGCCGAAATTTGGTCCAGAAAAATATACCGGTCGTATCCGCCGTTCGGGCCGGCGTTCCAGCCAACTATCCGTGGGTGGCTGAGCCAGAGGTGAACTCACCAGATCATAGAAATCGTAACCGCCCTTTTCTGACCAGGGGATGACATTCAATTCACCGACGTGGGTATCACCGGAAAGCAAGACCACGCCGGCTATTTTGTGGTCGCGGATGAAATTAAACAGGGCATTGCGTTCATTTATGAAGGATGACCAGGAATCACCAGCCGGTCCTTTGGCTAAACTCCAGCCACTGCCCGAGACAAGGATTTTGAATACTGCTTGACTATTTTCCAATTCAGACTTCAGCCATTCGAGTTGCTTTTCACCCAGCATGGTCTTTTGAGGCGTGTCCGGGGCTTTATTAGGATCGCGATAATATCTTACATCCAAAAAGAAAAAATCCACGTTGCCGTAAGTATAGTGAAAGAAAACACCCGGAACATCCGGCACTCCATAAGATGGATTTGCCCAGTACTGTCTAAACACAGCGAGCGCTTCCATCTTAGCAGGATGAGTTCGGTCATGGTTATTCAATCCATAATCGTGATCATCCCAGATGGCGAGGTTTGAAACAGAGTGCAGAACGGGCTGAAGAGCGGCGACGTCTCTTTGACGACGATACTCTTCGCGCAAAATGTCGGCATCGAGCGCATCGCCGTAGATGTTATCGCCCAGCCACAGAAACAGGTCTGGTTGATAAGCTGCGACCGCGGTCCAAATTGGTTGCGTGCGGTCGGCTTGAAATCGCGGACAGGAACCAAAAGCTATTCGAAAGTTTTTCTTGGCGCCAGATTCAGGGGCGGTTTTAGTCTTAAACGGCGGTAAATCTCTCAGGTAGCGATCATATTCTCCGTTTACTTTTACGCGATAAAAATAAGGCGTATCGGCCAGGAGGTTTGTCAGTTTTATCACGGCGGTGTAATCGTTGGATTTCGTAGTCAAAACAGGTTCGGTTTCTTGCGCGGTCTCCAGTTGGTCGTCGTTTCCGTATTCAATCGCAACCGGAAAAGCGCCGCTGGTGCGCACCCAAATCCTAATTTCGTTTTTAGACACGGCTCCCACCATCGGGCCTTGCATTAATCTGGGAGAGCC
>JBHIAW010000047.1:0-17101 GCA_046758765.1 bacterium | reverse complement strand
GAAGGAGGGATGGTCACCACCAATGATCCAGAATTAGCGAGGAAAATTCGCTGTCTTTCACTCCACGGTATGAGCCGCGATGCCTGGAAAAGATACTCCGCGGAGGGAAGTTGGTATTATGAAGTTATTTTTCAGGGATATAAATACAATATGCCTGACATACTGGCAGCATTAGGTCTAAGCCAGTTAAAAAAGGTAGAGGAGATGTTTAAAGTTCGATCTCGATATGCCAAAATCTATGAAGAACAATTAAGTGGATTAGAGGCATTAATAACTCCGAAAGCAAGTAGGGATGTCCGACATGCTTGGCATTTGTATATTATTCGATTGCAGACAGAACGGTTGAAAATTACACGAAATGACTTTATTCAAAAACTAAAAGCTGCTGGAATTGGTACATCTGTACACTTTGTCCCACTGCATCTGCATCCCTTCTACCAGAGAAAATTTGGCTACAAATATGGAGATTTCCCGGTGGCGGAGAAGGTTTACAAAAGTGCAATATCTTTACCTCTTTATCCGAAAATGACTCAGGAGCAAGTCTATTATGTTGTCTCCAAAGTCAAGGAGCTGTTGAAAGAGCATCAGAAACCAACTTTATTCCCAGGTTATGAAATACTAAGTGATGACTCGAGGATGTTACTATAGCCGGGGTTTACAGTTCCTGCCTGTTCAACCGTGTCCAAATTCTTTCTTTAATCGAAGATTCGGAAATCAACCTAAAAACATAAGTTTTGGTAATACCTTACTTACGGTGAGATTCCAATGGCACTCGTTCCCAAGTTAAACTTGGGAACGAGATTTTTCCTCACTGAGACTGAGGTATTACAAGTTTTGGGTATTCGGAAAAGTTCGTGTATGAAGCAACCAACTGATAGATGAACCCAACGTACTACACCATTGTGAAAAGGAAGTCAAAATGTTAAAAAGGATCTTTGATGTGGCATTTTCATTGATAGGGGTTGTCATTTCTACACCAATTTGGTTTATATGCGGTATTTTGATCAAACTCGAATCAAAAGGTCCAATATTGTTCCATCAAATTCGCATGGGTAGGGATAAAAAGCTTTTTACTATTTATAAATTTCGCACAATGTATTTTGATGAAAATTCAAATGGCATACAAATTACTTCTGCAAATGATTCTCGAATTACCAAAGTAGGCCGCCTGCTTCGTAAATATAAACTTGATGAACTGCCCCAATTATTTAATGTTTTGAAAGGCGATATGAGCTTAGTGGGTCCCCGGCCCGAGGTACCCAAATATGTAGAACATTATGATCAACAGGAACAGTTGGTATTTTCCGTTCGCCCTGGTATCACCGACTTGGCCTCCATTTATTATCGAGATGAAGCTGAATTACTTCCAGCTAAGAACCCTGAAGATTATTACATAGGACAAATTCTCCATCAAAAACTCAAATTGAATTTGGATTATATTTACAATCGAAGTATTCTATATGATTTCAAGATCTTACTTTGTACCATTCTGGTTTCGCTTTTGCCAGTCTTGAATAGTAAATGGATGCGAACTTCGCTACAAAATGGAGTTTTCAATCAATTCTTTCAATCAATTCTGTTCCGATTGCACAAATTAGATAATTCAATTCAAGGGACAAAACGTATTTTATTAAAATTTGTTGTCGATTCAACTATTATCATCACAGCCTATTATCTTGCCTTATTGATTCGGTACGAAGGACTCCTATCTCACACGGATTGGTTAGGCTTTGTTCATACTAGCCCAATTTTGATCTTAATTTCTATAACGGTGTTCTATTTCTCAAATATATATCGTGGCTTATGGGAATATGTTAGCATCAAGGAATTTTCGCATCTGGTCAGCGTGCATACCTTAGCCTGGGTATCGTTTATTTCAGTTACGATTTTTTTGAAAATATATTGGGTTCCAAGGTCTGTTCTTGTAATTTATTGGCTTTTGGGGCTGGTATCATTAGGCGGCGTCCGTATCTGCTATAGGATTTTTTGCAGACATACGGGATTACTTATTCATAATAAGAAAAGGGTGCTTATTGTGGGGGCTGGGGATGCAGGAGAAATGATCCTACGTCAAATAATGAATGATCCTCATCTGGGCTATCAGCCGGTTGGCTTGGTAGATGATGATCCCAAAAAGCTGCATGCGAGTATTCACGGGGTGTCAGTTGTCGGCACTACTAATGATATTCCTGCTTTGGTGAGAGAGAGGCTTGCAAATCAAATAATCATCTCGACACCATCTGCTACTGCGAGTCAGATGAGGCACATAGTCAGCCGCTGCGAGGAAGCTGCGATTGACTTTAAGACCGTGCCCGGACCCAGTGAGATCATAAATGGCAAAGTGACTCTAAACCAATTGCGTGATGTAAGAATAGAGGATTTGCTGGAACGCGACCCGGTTCATACGGAAGGCGAGCGAGTCGCAGACTTCCTGAGAGGTAAAGTAGTCATGGTGACTGGAGCAGGGGGGTCCATTGGGCAGGAGCTTTGTCAGCAAATCTTGCGGCACAACCCTGAAAATCTGATTATGTTTGACCATTCTGAGAACAGTTTGTTTTATCTTGAAAATGATCTCAGAGCGGAATGGACAGGTTCTTACACCATTGTGGTAGGTGATGTGTGTGATGCCGCTAAGGTAGATCAAGTTCTACGGGAATACAAACCAACGATATTGTTTCATGCCGCAGCTCACAAGCACGTCCCACTCATGGAATTAAACCCAGAAGAGGCCATCAAAAATAACCTCCGTGGCACCATGACCGTCGCTAATTTGGCTAAAGAATATGGTGTCGATAATTTTGTTTTAATTTCCACGGATAAAGCAGTCAAACCAACTAACATCATGGGGGTATCTAAAAGACTTGCGGAACTCTATGTTCAGGCCTCAAGTCACGATAGCGCCACGAGGTTTGTTACCGTACGATTCGGAAATGTGTTGGGCAGCAACGGCAGCGTGGTAACCTTGTTTCAAAAACAAATTGCTAAAGGCGGACCCATTACCGTAACAGATTCAGAGATGACCCGTTACTTCATGACTATCTCAGAAGCGGTAGCGCTAATCTTGCTGGCCAGCACAATAGGTGAAGGTGGTGAAATCTTTGTACTTGATATGGGAGAGCCCATAAAAGTAGTGGACATGGCACGTCACTTAATTACCCTTTCCGGATTGAAACCGGATCAGGACATCCACATCGAGTTTATTGGCCGACGTCCAGGTGAAAAGATGTTCGAGCAACTTTGGCACGATGATGAGACCCCAGAGAGTACTGATTTTGATAAGATTCTGGTCGCTCGCACCAACGGTCATGATTATTGGTATTTGACTCAGCAGTTAGATGCGATTTTGGAATTAGCCGAAGCTATGCAGCGTGAGGCATTGCTCGATAGGATTCGAGAACTCATTCCAAGTTATCAGCCAAAAGACAACCGGGTGGTGGTTATTTAGTGTTTTCATGATAGTGACCTATTAATCTTAAGATAAATAGAACCGTAGCAACATGTCAGCATAAAGGCCGTGCCTCAAAGAGGCGCGGCCTTTTTTATTTTTGAATCTATTAGAAATTTTGACCTTTTTTGCATAGAAGCTAAAATCATAAATACGGTGATCTGACCGAATGGGAAATTGATATGTTCGAAAATTATTTACGTTAAAACTTAAATCTTATTCAAGCTTGAATTACCGAGCGAGTTGACAAATTTATTAGGGACTGAAGAAATTGATTTGGTAATTTTGAACCGCTGTCCTGTTTCGTTAGCCTATCATGCTATTTCAGAAAAATACAGCAAAAATATTTATTAGAGCAATTAAAAGAGGGTACATATTTTGAATAATGATGAGGCCATTCGTAAACGTTCAGAAAAGTTATGTGAATATGTTCAAGTCGCATATCTTTGATATTCAAATATTCCAGTTATTTGCTTCACAGTCTGTAATGCCTCAGTTATGGGAAGGCAACTCACAGTCCTGGTTCCCATGTTACCTGGTTGAGTGCTCTTCACGGATTTGGTGCTTCAACTGGGGAAGATTCCTGGGGAATGACATCTTGCCTCCCCTTGTGTCATGCCGTAGGCATCTTCTCACTTTGATGCACCGGGAGCCAAGAATCCCTCAGGGATGATGAAAAGCCACCGGGGGAAGGTGATTATTTTTGTCGATTATTCAAACACGGTGGCAGAACGTGTTGGGGTCTTTATACTAGCTACCAATAACTGAATTACCACAGCCTTCAGAAATTCCTTGACTTTTTTGATTAAAAGATTAAATTTGTAAAGCTTTGATTGGTGAGTGGTTTGGTTTCTAAGGAAGGTATTCTTGAGGCCAGGTAGCTCAGTCGGTAGAGCAACGGACTGAAAATCCGTGTGTCCGCAGTTCGATTCTGCGCCTGGCCACAGATGGAGTAAAAGCGTGGTAAGTATTAATTGGGTGTGTAGAAAGTGATTAATGACATTGGTACAAGAACAGGATAATTTCAATATTATTGATTTTTTAGAACAACGTTTTATCTTTTTCGATTTTTCCACGTTTTTACTTTTTAATTATGAGTTCATTGTATATCTTTTAGTATTTCCCACCACTTTTAGTTGTTTCTCCTCTGTTACTTCTGCAGCCGAATTTATAGGGCTGTGAACCCCCTTTTGAATTTACTTCCGTTTCTTAGATAGCAATCGAAGATACTACTTGCAACATCCGATCCTTCCTAACTAATTACCAGATGTAGAAGCGTTTAGGGTCTCTTACAGAGTACTTTTTTGAAAAAATCAAAATTTTACTTGCATTATAGAAATATTATTGATATATTAGTAATGTATTGTTAAAATAATAAAAATATAAGATAAATATAATCTTAATATAAATCCTGCTCTACAAAGTTTATAGTATTATCAGTCAAGTCTTTGTTTTTTATGCAAAAAAATTTTATCCAAAAGGGGCAGCACGACAGCAGGGAAATCAAGAAAGATTCACATAAAATAACCTCAAATAAAGAATACTAGTTACGAAAATTGTTATAACGAAGTCTTAAGAAAGGATAAAAGGTATGAATGCGAAATGGTCTGGTGTCTTTCCTGCTGTAACCACTAAGTTCAAAGATGATTATAGTCTTGACCATACCGCATTGGAGAAACATTTCGAAGCCCAAATCAATGCTGGGGTTCATGGGTTGGTTGTTATTGGCTCACTTGGTGAAAACGGTGTGTTGTCTGCTGCAGAAAAGCAAGAAGTGCTGAAAATAGCTGTCTCAGTTACTAATGGTCGGGTTCCTGTTCTGGCATGTGTGGCCGAGACCACAACCGCAGCTGCCTGTATTTTTGTCGAAAAAGGCACAGCTAATGGAGCCGATGGTTTTATGGTGCTGCCCGGAATGCAGTACGTTTCTGATCGGCGTGAGACGATACAGCATCTGCGTAGCGTTGCATCGGCTTCGGATCGCCCACTCATGATCTATAATAATCCGATTGCGTATGGGGTTGATATAACTCCGGAAATGTTTGCCGAGCTGGCAGACGAGTCTAAGTTTGTGGCGATTAAAGAGTCTTCAGATGATGTTCGACGCATAACAGATATTATTAATCTGGTGGGAGATCGTTATCAAATTTTTTGCGGTGTAGATGATTTGGCGTTCGAAAGTCTTCTGCTCGGTGCTGATGGTTGGCTCGCTGGTTTAGTTAACGCTTTTCCAAAGGAAACGGTAGCTGTCTATGAGCTTGTAAAAGCAGGCCGCCTCCAAGAAGCCCTTGCGATTAACAGATGGTTTTTTCCGCTACTCCATCTCGACGTATCGACGAAACTTGTACAGAATATCAAATTGGCAGAGTCTATGACCGGGCTTGGTACTGAGCATGTTCGCCCTCCCAGACTTCCTTTAGTAGGTGAAGAACGGGCAAGAGTCAAAAAGATTATCGAAGATGCGCTGGCTACACGCCCGCAATTGCCAAAGTTGTAGCATTTTTTATTTAGTGATGGGTCGTGGCTGTAGAATTCTACACCACGGTGAAAACCAGCTATTGTGCACCCAAAAATCAGGTATAAGAATTTACATCTATGCAATTTACAAAGGGAGTACGAATTCAATGGAAAGTCAAATAGGATCGTATGCTGATGTTTATCAGCGTAGTTACAAACCAATCAATAGTCTTGCAGACAAGGCTTATTGTATTCTTGAAAAGATGATTGTTACACTCGAATTGCCACCTGGCAGCATCATCTATGAGGCGGACTTGAGTCGTCAAATTAACATTGGCCGCACCCCCTTGCGGGAAGCTCTTCATCGTCTTGCTAAAGAGAGATTGGTCTCAGTGTTGCCGCGACGGGGTATGATTGTAAGCGAAGTGAATATTCTTGATCAACTTGAGCTTGTTGAGATGCGGCGTGTGGTTGATCGACTACTGGCATCTAAAGCAGCGACTCGAGCTACTCCTAAACAGCGTCAGCGTTTAAAAGAAATTGCTATCTTAATTAAGGAGGCTGCTTCCGAAGGTAATGTACAAGAATTTATGCATTTAGATGGTGATTTTGATCAAATTTTGGGATTAGCTTCTCGTAATTTTTTTGCTGCCCAAATATCTGAAACGCTGCATGCGCATTGTCGCCGATTCTGGTACATAAATCAGGGGAGTGGTGATTTGGTTTGGTCGGCAGAATTACATGCAGCTATGATAAATGCAGTAGCTGAAGGTGATGAGGCTGAGGCGGTGGCTGCCTCTGATAGGTTGAGTGATTATGTCGAGGATTTTACGCGATCCGCCCTTAATTTTTGATGACATCTTCATAATAGAATTTACCAAAGAGTTTTGGAAACCAAAAAAACTAAAGGAGCGAAGGAGGTGATTAGTTGGAATGATTGTGTTTACTAATTAAATTCTGTTTAATTTGTATTCACCATTTTTAAGGAGGGATTATTATGAATGCTCTCATTCACTTGATTTTCAGGAAAGGCCGACTTAGACTTTCATTTGTAATTATTGTGATCGCATTGTTTTGCATTACATTAACTGAAGTCGGGATAGCACAAGTGGGGGGGACAATACGCGGAAGAGTTATCGAGCAGGGCACCGCCGGTTCCTTGCCAGGTGCTAATATTGCCATTGAAGGTACCCCACTTGGAGCTGCTTCTGACCAGGATGGCAATTTTGCCATCAACAATGTACCACCAGGGAATTACAAGGTCCGCTGCAGCTTTATTGGTTACAAATCCGAGAGCAGAGATGTAACAGTTGTAGCGAATCAGGAAGTGAGCCTTGATTTTGAATTGAATATCGACCCTTTAAAAACGGAGGAAGTGGTTGTAACCGGTGTTGCCACGAAAACTTCCAAAGCCGTTGCTCCAATTGCTGTTCAGCGTATCTCTGCCCGAGAGCTTACGGAAGTGAGCAATTACACCTCTGTTCATGAATTGCTGGCAGGAAAAATTGCGGGGGTCTCACTGCAAAGAGCCCAAGGAACATTTGGGGCAGGTACTAGAATGATTGTGCGTTCTGGCGGCGGGATCAATGGTGACGGCCAGCCTGTTTTCTATATTGATGGGGTGAAAGTGGAAAATTTTGCCTGGGATACCGGACGCGGCGAGGGTCAAGGAATTTCATCCCTAATTGATCTCGATCCTGAGGACATAGAAAATATCGAAGTGATAAAAGGTCCCGCAGGAGCCTCGTCTTATGGAACCGGCGGCTCCAATGGAGTCGTTCTGATTACCACCAAAAGGGGTAAGTTGGCAACCGCCGGTGGAAAGAACTGGAACGTCACCTACAAAGGTACCTTTGGTTATCACGACCTACCGAAGCTCGGTGAGGAAACATTTAGAAATTTTGAGGATATGAATGACTTCTTTGAAAAGGGTGCGGTCGTGAAGAATAGCGTGAGCATCACCGGTGGTACCGACAAGATGCGCACGTACCTGTCGATTGACCGGAATGATGAAAACGGGCACACGCCTAAAAACGCTTTTCAACAGACCAACGTTAGAGTGAATCTCGACTTCTTTCCCAGTTCAAAATTCAGCTTAAGGGCCAGTTCCCAATTCAACGATGCGGAAATCGAGTTTCCTCCCGGACAACGAGGGCGTGGGGATGGTGAATTTTCTTATCTTGTTTTTAGCCGGTTTCCATATGATGCCAGATTTGGCACGACTCAGCCGTCATTTTGGGACTCCCAAAGCGAGCTTAATTTCATAAACAGCTATACCGGCTCGGTGACCGCTGAATATACGCCTTTCTTGGATAGCGAAAGCCTGCTGAAAGGATTAAGTAGTAGGATCACCCTCGGTGTTGACAACCGGGATGGTAGGAGTGTCTTTACGCAAAACGTGACAACTCAGGAAGTGGAAGGTGAGGATGAAGAGGGCTTAAGAAGGATTGCTCAGCGCAATAGTCGGACCTTTACGTATACTGGTGATGTAGCGCTTAATTATAATCTTGGTCCTCTATCGGCAACTTCTACGGTGGGCGCTCAGTTGTTTAACGAAAGAGCTCGAGTGGTCATCACGGAAAAAGAACAGTTTGCTAGCGCTCTGATTACAGATATTGCCGGCGGTTCTGTGGCTGGTGAAATCCTTGAAGAAAATAATCACTTTAGGTCCGCCGGTATTTTCACCGAGCACAATTTTTCATATAAGAACACCTATTTTGGCACCATTATGGTACGCCGGGATTACGCCAGCGTACTGGGTGCACTCACCTCGAGTATTACTTATCCTGCCGCCAAACTCGCAGTACGCCTTGACAAGTTTGACTGGACGCCGTCGTTCTTCTCCTTCCTGAAACTTCGGACTGCTTATGGTGAAACCGGCGTTCTACCAGGTAGATTGGACGGCATTTCTTTGCTCTGGAGACCTCAAGAGTCCCAATATGGTGTAGGTGGTATTATTTCAGCCATTGGAAATCCTGCCCTTAAGCCTGAGCGTGTAAAAGAATGGGAGATTGGTGTTGAGGCGGAAGTTGCCAACTTTGCATTAGATTTTACTTACTATCGCCAAAACACAACCGACTCAATTGTGCCGAGAGAGAACGTTCCATCTTCCGGTCTGACTATGAGCGATCCGAGATTTAATATCGGTAGGATTGAGGGTTCGGGATGGGAAGCTCAGTTTCATGCCAACTTTGCAGGAAGACAGCTTGGTGGCTGGAGGGCGAACTTCACCTTGACCACGGCTTTCCAAGAGAACACAGTGACGGATATGGGCGGCGCAAATGAGATCCGTCAGGGACCAGGCGGAGGCCGGCAGGTTTACAAGGAAGGTCTGCCCAAAGGTGCATTCTTTAACCCAGTGACTCTGGGGGCTTTGTTTTCAGATGGCACCAATGTACAGAATCTTGAGATGTGGCCGAACTTCGGTGAAGTCGTTCCAGAAGGCGTTCCTTATGATCTCCTCATCTCTGATGGTCCGGTATACATCGGTAAAGCAGACCCGGATTATGTAGGTAGTTTTTCTACCAATTTAAGTGTCGGCGGCTTTACGCTATATGGATTGCTTGAATGGAAGACCGGTTTTCAACTTTACAATGAGCAAAGAGTGGATATGATCTTTTCTGGTGCTTTCGACAATCCGGATTGGGCGAATGGAGATGGAAGCAACGTTCTGGACTGGGACATCCTGTCTCAGCAATTAGGGCTTGGAGATACGAATACTGGTGTGGATGTGCTCACGCCCGGGACTCAGGAGTACATTGATGCAGCAAATATATGGGCATCAACCAGTCCATTTTTTGACGCCAACTCCATTCAACCGGGTGACTTTCTCAAGCTACGTGAGCTAAGTCTCAGTTATAGTTTTGATAAGCTGCTACGAAAGTCCGCATTCTTCCGATATATTCAGGGTTTAAGAGTCGGCATCGTCGGCACCAATCTCAAGAGCTGGTTCAAACGGTCGCCAAGCATCCGCACGGTTCGGACTGAAGATGGGAGAGAATTCAAACGCTGGATGGGTGGCTTTACCGGAGTCGATTCTGAGATTAATTCTCTGGGTTTTGATGAAGGCCCGCAGAGTGCAATGCAATCAGGGACTATACCCCCGAGCAGAACCATAAGTGCATTCGTGACAATTGCATTTTAACGAGTAACATTTCTTTGAGTTATTGTGCTATTCAGTTTGAACTTCGTTGATATTTTAAAAGACAGTCATATCTCAGTTCATTTAAACAACGAAAAGAATTCGACCGGATAGCATTGAAGAAGGAATTGATACTTTATAATTATAATTTTACGAGGAGCTTATACTATGAAAGAGACAAAAATAACCAGATGCTTTATTGCATTGATGGTGTTGAGTTTAGGTCTTGTCTCCTGTGAGGGCTTTGTTGATGGCGTCGATCCCCTTATTAATCAGGTTGAAGATGACCTACTCAACAATGAAAGCCAGTTGGAGTTCCTAATTACTGGTGTACAAGGAAAGTTTGGAAGATCGGGGGAGTTTGAGGGCGCGCCCCATATCATATGGAGGATCGCTGGGTATTCTGATGAAATGGTTCATGGTATGTTTGATTCTGCTCCGGACCATTTTACATATGTCCAGGACGGTCCGCCGGACCTCGACTTTTATGAAGGCGATTGGGATAACTACCACACAACGCGATTTCTTGCAGATAACCTGATCCAGAGAGTTGAGGAATTGGATGCCACGGGTGGTATTAGTGATCAGGCGTTGAAAGAACGCGCTCTGTGGTGGGGCAATTTTGTTGGTGGACTTATGCGCATGTATTTGGCCGATCATTGGGGGGCACGCGCCCTGGAAGGCAATACGCCCGGGGCCACAGTAACCACCAAAGAACAGTTAGACAACGGCGAGTTCGGCGCCTTTTACAGTTCCGCAGAGTTGCATGAGCAAGCACGTAATATGTTCAACGCAGCAATAGGACTTGATCCAGGCGACATTCCCAATCCCGATAAGGTTCTTTGGTCCTTTATCGCTAGGACCTATCTTTTTGACGGTATGGATGCCGAGGCAAAATCCGCTGCCGAGAAGGGGCTGCAGCAAGGAGATGAACCCTTTACAATTCCACATACCGCGAGGTTTGAAAATGTTATGTGGTTGCAATCGGGTAGAAACAATGCGGTCTTGTTTAATGCCCATCCTCGATTTGTGCAGTATGTATTAGATGATCGGAAAGAAGGCGAGATTGTTTCGGAATTGACGCAGGACGATATAGATGGCGGTATTGTGACCCGTTCATTAAGAGGCCCGGAGGGTGAGGAGGGGGAACCGGGACATCGAGACACGGTAGACCCGCGTGCTGGATTTGCCAATCCAAATGAACGCCTGCCGCTGTGGGAAAAAAAGATAATAAGAAGCCCATACGGCCCAATAAATCCGGCAACTCGCTGGGCAGAGTTCCGAGAGGGTGCGGGGTACACACAGGATATATATCCTAACCGGGATGATCCTTTCCCCCTCATAGACTGGCGTGAGATGGAGCTCATTCTGGCCGAGGTTGCCATAAATGCTGGAGATAATGCCACAGGGCTGATGCATATTAACAATGTTCGTGTGTATCATGGCCTGGACCCATATACTCTGGATCAAATGCTGGCCTATGACAACCCCGCCGGCGGCGCCAGCACCACTGGAGGAGCCCTGCAAGCAGGTGTACCTGAGACTAAGTATACCGGACCATTAGGTTTGTTAATTGAGGAACGTGACAAGACGTTGTGGCTGAAAGGCACACGGATTGTTGATCAAAGAAGATTTGGACTCTGGCATCTTCCTGACGGCAAGTTCAAAAATTATATGCCGATTCCACGTAGTGAGACAAATGTTAATCCGAATGTCCCTTAATCTAATTCCTTTCAGGTGGAGAGTTTGTTGTAAGGAGTTAAAAAAGATGCTCCGTGAAAAAAGGCGGAGCATCTTTTTGTTATTCAGCGATTATGTTAATGATCGTGAGGAGGATCACATGTATAGTTTTATGAGAATGTTTCTCATCGTTATATTCGTTGCGTTGATTGGCTGTGCCAGCGGGCAAAGAGTACACAGGGATCGCTACTTAATAACCGCTGATGAAATCGCGACGGTTCAACAAGCTGAAACAGTTTGGGATATCATACGCTACCTTCGACCTAATCTTCTTACGCGAGATACAAGGAGAAGTACGGGGGCATCTGGCGGAATGCCTGCGTTAGTCTATCTCAATGGCTCAAGGGTGGGATTCAAAAACATGCTCAAAACCATTTCAAATGTAAACGTAGTCGAGATAAAATACATTGATGGCTTTGAAGCGGGAGGAAAGTACGGGGCAGATTCAGCCGGCGGGGTCTTTTTAATAAAAGTAAAATAGGCTATAATTAATCCAGTTGTAAATAATTTCTGTTTGTACCCTGAAAGCAAAGATAACTTTTTGAATTTGCGAATTTAAGTGTGCTTTTGAAAGAGTGGAAATATAATGAAATTTCTGAAAAGGTTTACGTGTATTTATTTTAGCATTTTATCCGTTACAGCTTTCGCGCAAGAGAGGTTGAACTATGAGGTCATTGCACGAATTAAGGAGGAAGGCTTTCAATATTCCAAAGTTTTGGAAACACTCAGTTACATCGCCGATGTCTTTGGTCCCCGTTTCTGCGGCACGCCAGCTTACTATGAAGCAGCGCAATGGGCAAAAAAACGGCTGCAAGACTGGGGTGTAGAAAATGTCCGCTTCGATCCTTATCCCAATGATTTACGTGGCTGGGCCATCAAATATTATAGTGTAGAAATGGTAGAACCGCGGTATATGTCCATCTCGGCTTTGCCTTCTGCCTGGACGTCTGGTACAGATGGTGAAGTGGTTGGCATTCCAATCATCATTGATTACGAAGATCTGAAGTCTTTACAAAAACTAAAAGGAAATTTGCGAGGCAAAATCCTCATGTCCCCAAAAGTGCGATCTCGGGAGGGTGAACGACGCGGACCATTCACTGAAGAAGATTTGGAGAACGCAGCGCAGCATATTAACCCTAATAACCCAGACGGTCTAGATAACAGTGGCATTGGTCCATTCGCCGATCGGTTGCGGGAACGCTTGACAAGAGGGGAAACTGAAGAAGATAGAATTAATCAATTTCTGATACAAGAAGGCGTTGCAGCGGTCATTCGGGCAAGCAGTTTGGATTATGGGCTCATAGATGCCAAGCAGCTCCCGTACAATAAAATCGGGGATATGAAACCCGTACCCCATTTTATAATTGGACAAGAACAACATGCCAGGATGATGCGAATGATTGATAAGGGGATTTCCCCCAAACTCCGCGTACAATTGAAAGTAAGCTTTTACACTGATCCAAAATATCATGTTAATATTTTAGGTGAGATTCCAGGCACCGACCATCAACTAAAAGATCAAATTGTTCTTGTTGGTGGACATTTTGACTCATACCATAGCGGCACAGGCGCCGCAGATAATGGAGCAGGGTGTGCGACCATCATGGAAGCCATGCGTATTTTGAAAGTGATTGGCGTTAAACCAAGACGGACTATTCGGATTGCATTATGGGACGGCGAAGAGCAGGGATTAAAAGGATCTTTAGGATACATCAAAAAATATGTTGGCGATATTTTGGAAGGGACAAAAAAACAGGAACAATCCAAGATTTCGGTTTACTTTAATCACGATAATAATGGCCATAATATACGAGGAATATTTCTTCAAGGAAATGAAGCCATTCGACCGATTTTTGAGGAATATTTTAAACCATTTCATTATATTGGGGCCAGAACCGTAACCATAGAAAATGCCTGTTGTACCGATCACCGGGGATTTGATGCTATGAATATCCCGGCGTTCGAGTGGGTCCAAGATCCGATGCACTATTTTACGCATCAAATTCATACAAGCATGGATGTCGTTGACCTCGTTACCGAGGACAGTTTGAAACGTAATGCAGTGATAATAGCAACGTTCGTCTATCATGCGGCGATGAGGGATGAAATGATGCCGAGAAAAAGAATTAATTAAGACAACTTAAATATGTAGAGATTTTCTATATATGAATGTTATGAATAAAAAAGGTTGTCGGAAAGGGTTATGGATTGAGTCAGATCGGAATAGCAGTAATTCTGTTTACTGTAATCACGATGGGAATCGGTTTCTGGACCTATGTCAAAGTAAAAGGTAAAGCAGTCAATTATTACAAGGCAGGGGCAATGATGCCGGTTTGGGTTGTGGCAATCACCCTCTGTGCTCAGGCTTTTGATGCCAATGGTTCCATGGGTTCGGCATCGTTGAGCTATAAATCGGGATTCTGGGCCGGCGCCAGCATTCCTTTTGGTTTAGCTGCTTGTTTATTTGTAACCGGGTTCTTCTTTGCAAAACCTATACAAAAAATGAACCTGATGACCTTGCCTGATTTTTACAGTCGTCGATATGATAAAACGACAGAGATATTTGCTTCATTGAGCATGCTTACCAGTAATGTCATTTTAATAGCTGGAAATTTGGCGGGTCTCGGATTGTTGTTTAGCCTGATTTTTGGTGTTGGTTACCTCCCGATGTTAATCGTTGTTGCCGCTTGTATTCTTGCCTATGCTGTAACAGGCGGATTATTTGCATCCATCTCGACCAGTGTATTCCAGGTGGCTGTCTTCATCGTTGGGATGCTTCTTTCTTTTTTCTGGTTGACTTCCCATTTTGGATGGAGCTCGTTGATGCTCGAGGTGCCCACAGAACATAAGTTTCTGGCTGGTTTAATAAGCGTGAAACACGGATCAATCGCTAATTGGGCCGCGCTTATTTCATTGGGACTGGGTGATGTTGTGGCCATAGATTTCATGCAACGGGTTATTTCGTCGGAGTCTCCTCGAACCGCTCAGAGAGGCTGCTATTATGGCGGTTTGCTGACCTTACTTGTCGGAGTACCCGGGGCTTTGATTGGTTTGTATGCTTTTCACATGAATAAGGTCGCCAGAAGTGATGTTTTGGTGGATATTGCACTACACAATCTGCCGGCCGTAATTGGGGGATTGCTCATCTTGGGGATCATCGCGGCCAGCATGTCTACCGCCGCCGGAGTTATCCTCGCACTGGCAAATGTCATAACGCGTAATTTGGTGCAACGAAATATGAAAACTAAATGGAATAACGAAACGATGCTTCGTTTTTCCCGTTTGATTGCGATTCCCACCATGACGGCTGCTGTTCTTTTTGCATATATTCGCCCTGAACCGGGCACGCTGCTTATTCTGGCATTTGATGTGGTGTTGGCTGGCTGCTTTGTGCCGCTGGCATTAGGAATTTACTGGAGAAAAGCGAACACGGCGGCCGCTTTAAGCTCAATCATGGCTGGGGCCATTTTACGGATTACTCTCCTTTATATAGTTCCTGAATCCTTTGCCGGTCTGGATACATTGATACCGCCCATTGTAACTTTTGTCCTTTTTGTGGCCGTGGCTTTGGTCACACAAGAGACCTCCAAGCCGAAAACAGACGCTTTTACTTATATACCGACGGAGGAAGAATTGGTTGCCGGAGAATATTAACTTTAATTTCCTATGAAAAAAGGAGGGTGGATGAAAAATCGAGTGTTTTTCCATATTGCTGTCTTCATTTTCTTGATAGTTTCTTGCGGTCAGGACCGCACAAAAGACACAAGCTCGGCAGAGCAACCAGCGGAAAAGATCATTTTGAAAGTTGCTCATAATGGCAGCGAACAACACCCTTTCCAAAAAGGGTTTGAAGTATTTAAGCAAGTGCTTGAAGCTGAGTCCAATGGCCTGGTTGAAGTACAGATTTTCCCGGCAGGTCAGCTCGCAAGTGAAGAAGAAGCGAATCAGATGATCAAGCTTGGCACGATAGCCGCTTCGGCTGCAAGCGCAGGTGGATTAGGCTCATTCGTTCCTGAGGCGGATTTGTTTAATCTACCCTTTATTTTTCGTGACCTCCCGCACTTTTATAGTGTACTTGACGGACCCACCGGCCGGCGGGTCGCCAGAGCTATTGAAGATCGCCTTGATTGCCTGGTGCTGGGCTATTGGTTTTCTGGTATCCGGAGTGCCTGGAACTCTATCAAACCGATCCAGACGCCAGATGACTTGAATGGTTTGAAGATTCGGGTCATTAGAAGTCCCATTGTCCTCGATACGTTTAATGCTTTTGGTGCTCAGGCTACAAATATGTCGTTTGGGGAACTCTACTCGGCTCTCCAACAAGGTGTGCTGGACGGCGCGGAGTCGGATTATACAGACCTTTTAGTTGAAAAATTTTACGAGGTCACAAAATATGTGGCAAAGACAGAACACTTGTTTCTGGCGGTAGCGCTTATTTTTAGCAAGAAACAGTATGACCGCCTTCCTCCGTATATTCAGACCGCTGTTTTGAAAGCTGGCGAAGCGTCGGTCGCTGTGCAGCGGCAAGCAATGGAAAATATGGGAAGTAAAGCGCTGGTGGAGTTAAAACAAAAAGGCCTGATTTTCAATGAGGTGGACAAAAAGTTATTTCAGGAAAAAGTGGTGGATGTTTATAAAAATAATGCAGAAAAAGTTGGAGGAATGGGGGTGATCGAGCAGGTCACAAAACAGGGGTTGAATGACCTGGCCCAGAAGGAGTAAAAGATGAATACGGTTGCGACAGATTCGAAAATCGATATTAAGAGAGCAATTGTGAAATTCCCTCTGGAAACCGTACTATGCGTTTTAATTGTTGCGTTAGTCGGGGTGACATTCACTCAGGTTTTATTCCGCTATATATTTCACCTGTCGTTGGCATGGTCAGAGGAATTGGCAAGATTTCTTATTATGTGGTTTGCTTCACTTTGTGCAGCATACGCATTTAAGACCAAAGCCCATTTCGCGCTCAGATTTCTGGTAGGCCGCTTGGGAAAAAATTTGCAAAAAGCAGTCAGTACGTTTGTTATGGTAATTCTTGTTGCATTTCTTATGATTTTCATTATGAAGGCCATCGAGTACACTATAAGTGTGAGCAGTCGAATCGCACCGGGTACAGGCTTATCCATGGCTGTGCCTTTCTCTTCTGCTGTGGTAGGCGGCATTTTGATGCTCTATTATATCATTCGAAATTGGTGGAATGATTTCCAAGGACAAACCGAAACGGTCAAAAATGAGTAAGTTATTCAACAACATGTCCGGTTGTCTAGCTAGTGTTTGAACGAAAACAGTCTTTTCCTGTCATTCCCGCATGCTTTAAG
>JBHIAW010000046.1:0-17265 GCA_046758765.1 bacterium | reverse complement strand
CCTGACGGTCTACCTTACCGGCACCCGTCAATGGTAAGGACTTATTAAGGCGCACGTATTTAGGCACTTTAAATCCCGCCAGTTGTTTACGACAAAAGTCCTTTAGTTCGTCTTCACTGGCGTGTTTGGAGCGTTTCAGAACAACCACGGCAAATCCTACCTGTCCCCACTTTTCATCCGGGACGCCTACCACACCAGCCTGTGCTACTGACCCGTGCTTTAACAAGGCTTGTTCAATTTCTTCGGGAGAAATATTCTCGCCCCCGCTCACGAACATATTATCCACGCGTCCCACGATTTTCACAAACCCATGTTCATCCATCTGGGCTAAATCGCCAGAATGGATCCAGCCTTCGTGATTGACAATCTTATCGGTGCGTTCGGGGTCATTCAGATATCCTTCAAAACTGTGGGGACTCCGAAAGCAGAGCTCACCTACTTCACCGGGTTTTACGGGTTGGCCGGTATTTTGGTCAATAATTTTCGCGTCACAGTGGAACATGGGAAAGCCGATGCTGTCGGCATGGCCTTTGATTTCTTCCATAGAGCGCCCATCAGGTAAGAAGATGAAATTGGACGGACCAGCCTCCGTGAGTCCGTAGGATTGCGTCAAGGGAATACCTTTGTCCCAAAACGCCTGCATCACTTCTGTCGAACAGGGCGCACCAGCGGAGTTGATATAGCGCACGCTCTTAAGAGATGTTGTTCTAAATTTTGGACTGGAAATCATAAATTGGAACATGGCCTCTACACCCCCAAAGTGCGTGATTTGCTCGCGGTCAATCAACTCTAACGCTAAATCGGGGTTGAACTCCCGCATCAGAACCACTGTGCCGCCTATATGGAAAATGGGTGTGACGGTGTTCCAGCCACCTATGTGAAATAAGGGAAAGGTCACCAGTTCTTTGCCTCCCAGCCCCATGCCTCCTGAGCCCGTTGCAATGAGATCGAAGGAATTCCAGACCATTTGACGGTGTGTGATCATGCAAATTTTGGGAGTAGCGGTTGTGCCTCCCGTGTGCACGTAGAGAAAAGTATCGTTCATAGCCAATGGACGATTTACTTCCCTTGGCTGTGTAGACAGGACTTCTCGTTCGTACTTAGCGTCGGCATCGCCAAAAGAGATTTTATTCTGTAACGATTCCGGTAGTTCTAATGAACGGATGAGTTTGGCAAAGTGTTTTTCATAAAAAAGCGCCTTGGGCTGAATGCGCTGCAGTAGATCCTGCAATTCTGGTTGTGCCAGCCGATAGCTCAATGGCGAAAGAATGGTTCCGATCTTCCCGCAAGCAAAGTACAAATCGATGGGTTCGACGCGATTGCGCGCAATCAAGCAGACCACATCTCCTTTTTGCAGTGTCAAAGTATCTAGCAGATATGCGCCTACACGGTTGGCACGGTCGTTGAGTTCCGAATAGGTGAAGCGGCGTTCGCTGCCGGTGTCGTAGACCGCCTCGCGCTTGGGTGTGATGAAGGCGCGGCGACCAATCCAGTCGCCTACCCAATGCATTTCGATGGCATCGTAGTGTACAGGTAAGGTCATATTTTCAACCCTGTCTCTAACTTAATATTTCCCAATCTAAGCATATTGTAGAGTGTAGAGAGTAGAGAGTAGGGAGAGAGCGGATACACTACACTCGGCTCTCCACGCTCCCCTCTCCACCTCTTCATTCACACCAAAACTTCATCGCGAAACCTAGCCTTAACAGCTTTTAATTGCGCGGGGCTGCGCAGTTTCTGCCAATGACTTATCCAGTGATTCGCTTACGGAAACTGGTTCACTACGAAACGCCAGCATTTTGTCCACACTATTCCGGTAGGTCTCAAGTTGTCGGTGTCTTTCCAAGGGATCCCACCGGAGTTGCTGTCCCATAAGATTAGCTACCTCTTTAGCGACATACAGGCCTTGTTCCGGACCGTAGTATTTCAGGTCTGTTCTTCTTTCCATAAAATCTGCCAGGGTCATGGCCATTTCTTCTTCGACGGCATAGAGCACTTCAGCTTTCAGCACAGTGGTAACAGGAGGCTCTGCTGAAAGGGAGTGGAGAGCTTTTCGATCGTTCAAGCCCATAGCAAGCACTTTGAGATAATCGGTGCCGTAACGATGTAACAAACGCTCTACGATTTTCGGTGAGAGTCCCCAGCGATTGCCCGCTCCTTTAAGTACGCCAGCTACGTATTTTTCAAAATGGCCAATGTCGCCGCCATACAGCGGTTCCTCAGCCGTCCGGCACTCGGAGAATCCGTGATCAAACCGGTCCCCAAATCGAGCGAGTATTTCGTCTAGCAAGGTTTCAGCCATGGAACGGTAGGTGGTGAGTTTACCCCCGGCAATGGTGACCAGGCCTTTCTGGTTTACTACGATTTCATAGTCTCGGGAAACTGAAGATGGTCTTCCTTCTTCGTCCACCAGTGGCCGAAGACCGGCCCAAGTGGAGATGACGTCATCTGGACTCAAATGCAAATTCTCGAAAGCTTCATTGACGGTGTGCAAGAGATAGGAGACATCTTCTGCGTCAGCATGTACATCATCGAGGTCGCCCGAGTAGTCCGTATCCGTAGTGCCAATGAAGGAATAATCGCCCAAAGGAACCACAAAAATCGTGCGCTCATCCGGAGTGAAGAGCACAACGATGTGGGCCACGTCCAACTTTTCGCGGCGAACCACGAGATGGATGCCTTTGGTTGGTCGCAGCATTGGCGCCTTTTCGCCGGTCAAGGCGCGAACGGTATCCGTCCAAGGACCAGTGGCGTTCACCACCACTTTGGCGTGAATCGTGCCCTGCCTGCCACTTAGGACATCTTGAAACAGCACGCCGCTGATGGCGCTATCATTGCTTTCCAATCCTACGCATTTCACATAGTTGGCGCTCACGGCACCATGTTCTGTCGCCGACTTGAGCGTTGCCAACGTCAGGCGGGCATCGTTCACCAAACAATCATAATAGACAAATCCCGCTCGCAAGCCCCTTCTTCTAAGCTTTGGTTCCTGACGGATGACTTCCTCCGCTGAGAGCTTTTGATAAGGAGAAAGCGATTTTGAGGCGGCCAGTATGTCATAGCCGATCATGCCAATTTCCAGTTCCATTTTTTCCAGACGCCCTTTGTACGATGGAATTAAATAGGGCATCGGTTGCACCAGATGGGGCGCAAGACGGAGCAAGACCGCACGCTCGCGCAAGGATTCTTTTACAAATTTGAGGTCCAGTTGTTTCAGATAGCGCAGCCCTCCATGAATCATTTTCGAGGATTTACTGCTGGTGCCACTGGCAAAATCGCCTTTTTCGATTAAGGCGACTTTCATGCCGCGCATTGCCGCATCACGGGCGATTCCTGCACCGGTAATGCCCCCACCGATGATGGCAAGGTCAAATGACTCTTTGTCAAATCGCTTGATATTTGCCGAGCGGGTTTGATAGGAAAAGGAGCCAGTCATTTGGTGAGCTGCCAGACCGATTTTCTCCTTTTCAACTAATTTATCGGGATTCATAATACCTTGAGGATCCAAAGTTGTTTTCAAGCTGCTCAGCATTTTAGCAGCCAGATCGCCAATATATTGCTGCATCCAGGGTTTGTGCATCGCGCCAATGCTGTGATGATGACTAAGCGCACCTCCATTCTCAACGATGGTGTTTGTCACCTTATCTTTCACATGCTGCCACTGCGACAATTCCTGTCTCGGCTTCTGTCTCGCTAAGAAAGTGTAGTACAGAGAAGCGCCTTCGGCATAGGCATGGGATAGATGTGTCAGCACTAAAGCTTTTTCATGCTCATCTTCGATTGCCTGGTGTATACTATGGTTGACAGCGTCATGGAGCGTCATTAGATTCTGCCAGGTTGTGGCAGTTTCCAGCGTGTCCACCATCACCGCATGATCGAGAAGAAGGTCGCGGAGATAGGGCAATTCAAATCGACTTTTATACCAGGACTTACCAGCGCGCTGGCCAATGTAAAGCCCGCCGTTTTGCTTCATCGCTTTTTTTGCAATATGCAGCTCGGTTTTCAGGAGAGTCCGAGCCGATTTTTCGTTGGCAGCTTCAAAACCAAGAATCAACAGTGCTGATCTCGAGAAAGAAAATCCTTTTTTCTCAATCCACCATTTGCCAAGATGTTTTTTCAATCCAAAGGTCAATCCCCCCAGTAGAGCACTCATTTCAGTCTCATCCTCATCGGAGAGCCGCAGCACGGCTGGCCGCACCCCAATTCGCAAAAGATGTTGCACTGCCCACATTCCTTCTTCAAAGCAATGAAACAGAAAAGATGGAAATTCCCGATAGCCCGGCAATGGGTGTAACTTGACGGTAGCCTGGGTGATAATTCCATAACTCCCTTCTGAACCAATCAACATTTGGACCAGGTCTGAACCGGCAGATGCGGCTGGAACTAATGGTGTTCGAATCACGCCGGTGGGTGTCATCACCGTTAGGCTACAGACCATGTCCTCAATTTTGCCGTATTTTGTGGAGTACTGACCGGCTGACCGTGTGGCAATCCAGCCGCCCAAAGTGGAAAACTCAAACGACTGTGGGAAATGGCCGAGAGTGTAGCCGGCGGCGTTGAGTTGTGTTTCTAACTCGGGCCCCAGAACACCGCACTGAACCGTGGCAAGCCGCGATTCGGCGTCGATTTGCAGTAGTTTGTTCAATCGCCGTAAGTCGAGTGTGACGACTGGCCGCACATCTGCCGGCGGCTCAATACCTCCCACTACCGAGGTGCCACCGCCAAAAGGAATAACGATGCAATCCTGCTTCCGCGCCCACTTCAAAATGGCTTCAATCTGCGATTCAGTCTTGGGATACACGACCACATCAGTGGGATTCGGTACGTTGCCCTGGCGAATGCGAATCAGATCACGATAAGATTTTCCAAGAGAATGCACCGCTCGTTCATAGGCCTGGGTCGTTACGTTCTTTTCCCCGACAATATTGTGCAGCGACTTCAATTGCTTATGGCTCAAACGACTGGCACGAAGCTCGATGCGCTCGATCGAATCAATTGCCGGACTAGTGCTCAGAGGCCCGAGTTTTTGAGAAAGATAATTCCAAAAGGCCGAAGAGGCTGGAAGATGATAAGATTTATCGCTTCGGCCCCAACCCCACCATTTGGTTTCGATAATTGCTGACTCTTCCATTGCAATCCTATTTGCTTAAGAAGTTTTGGTATATAAATTATCTACCTGCATCTACTTTGTGAATCGTTTGTGACAAGTAGAGAGTGGAGTGGAGAGAGTGGAGTGTGGAGAGTAAAGAGAGCAGATACAATACACTCGACCCTTCACACTACACACTCAACTTTAGCCTCTTCTAGAGCTCTTTTTCATCTCAAGGTTGAATTTTAAGTGTCCACTTTTCTGGATAAAAAGCCATGTTACTTAGCTTTCCTAAAATAAAATCATATGCTTGTCTAAGCTGTTTATGAGTTTCAGAATCAATATATTTACAAGCTTTTGCAAAATCAAGCGACACCTGAGTTTCTGCAGCTTCGGCTTCGGAATCACTAATTTTGCTTACGAAGGCAGCCGGGTAACGTCTTTTGCGCCAGGCTTCTGCAATGTTCATGCATACAGAGCGCGAAGAACGACGAATTTGACCGGTTAAGGCATATCTTTCTTCAGGAGGGAATGACTTACTCAATTCGAAAATCTCCATAGCGGCCTTAAATACCATTTTATAGACATCAAGTTCAGTGAAATCTTTTACTCCCATTTTCTCCCCTCCTTTCTTGAGTTGTGAGTTAAAATTAGTATGTCGTTTCATAAACCTCTTTACACTTTATATGTCATTGCGTGCGCTCCGCAGCGAAGCAATCTCGTGCCTCAAAGCAGGAGATTGCTTCGGCAAAAAACGCCTCGCAATGACAGCGCTCTATGTAATCCTTTTGATGAAACGATGTACTAGACTCAATACATAAGTTATATTCGTCACACTCTACACCCACTCTCCACTCTCTACTCTCGACTCTCGACTTTACCCGCCACTCTACCTATTTTTCGATTGTTTGGACGAAAATTGCGAACCAAAAAATAACCGCCCACAATAGCGAGACTCACCATAAGCCCATAAGCGGCAGTGAGTCCTGGGTTGGTGTAGTCTGCATTGGTTAGAACAGACAATTTACCATATCTAAAAGAGAAGTGCACCACCAAAGCACCTACGGAGGCGACAAACACGATCCCTTTAGAGATATTCCGCACAAACATCCCAAAGAGTACGGGGACGAAGGTTGCGGCAAACAGTGCGTAAACGCCTTCCTGCGCAAAAATAGCCACAGAGAATTCTTTATAATAATGCTGCATCAAAGAAAGAGCAAAGGCCAAAATTCCAAAGGCAATCAAGCTGTAACGACTCACTTTGAAAGCTAACTGCCTCCTGTCTTCTTTTGAGGATTTATTCGAGTTCCTATTTATCACTAAAAAGACATCGTTGGCAAAAATAGCAGAGAGGGCCACCAAAATGCCGTCCAGTGTTGACATGCCCGCTGCCAAAATAGCGATGGAAATGAGCACACCCACTGTGGGAGAGAAAGTCTGTATGATGTAAGCCGGAATCACACCGTCTACTCCCATTTTGTTGACGGTTATAAATTTATTGATGAACTCGGAAGCTTCAACTCTGGCATACAGCCCACATAGAAGTACCATGCTAAACAAGGTCCCAATGAGCACGGCTACTCCTAAGTACAAATTGACATCCCGGTCACTTTTTACATACAGTGATTTAATGATAAAATGGGGCTGTACCGTCAAGGCAAAACCCACGAGAAAATTTACAACAAAAACTTCAAACCAGTGGCGAAACAATAAGCTCTTCGGATTAGTGACCGAAGCCAGATTAGGGTCGAGGTCTCGCAGCCGTTGGATGAACTGCCCGTCAAACAAATGGAGTCCCGATGCAATCAGAGTCGCAGCAACGGCAATCATGATAAGCCCTTGTACCGTGTTGGTGTAGGCATGGGCGTAGGTGCCGCCGAAGAAGATATAAGTGAATACAAATACAATCGTAATCATCAAGGCCACTTCGAAGCTGTAGTTCGGAATGAGCCTGGGTAGTCTCAGCGTGGCGACTAAAAGGCTGGCCATGGCATAGCAGATAAGTACGACCATTGCGATGAGCAGCAGATTAACAAGTGCGTAAAAGAGAGTCATACGCTGGTCATTGTAGCGGGTGCCAATCCATTGGGGTACCGTAATGGCCGCCGCAGGTAAACCGTATTTTCGAAAGCCCTTAGAGAGAATGACGATCCCCAGCATTAAACCTAATCCAGCGGAAACGCCGTAGCCCAAGATTCCAGAAATCCCGTACGCATAAATAATGCCTGGATTAATCACAAACGTAGCCGTACTGGTCATGCTTGCAGCCAGAGCCATACCCACCACCCATGGACTCATGTCGCGATTACCAATGGCGTAGCTTTCCAGCGAATGAGTTTTCTTCTGGCCCAACCAGGCAAGATAGAAGGTAACGATTACATAGGCTAAGAATAGAGACCAGGATAGAAGCATATAAAAATTTGAATCTAGAATTACATAATTGCTTTAAATGCAAATCTCAAAATGAAAAATGAAAATTGCAAAATATATGCTGCTCGTATAAATCATTTTACATTTGGCATTTTGCAATTTGAATTTTGAATCTTTTTCTTAATCATTTTGTCTACAATTATTTTGTCTTTTAAAATCTTTGCCCATTGTGCAACGATTTTATTGTTAAGGTACTAATCGAAGACGAATTATTGTTGGATTTAGGCTTCGAAAATTAACCCCACCGTAGAAAATCACAGGCCATGGAAAACCCACCACCCGAACCAACGAGAACTAACAAATCCCCTTTTCTCAACTTCTTTTGTTGGACGGCCTCATCCAAAGCCATGGGAATACACGCTGAACCGGTGTAGCCGTACCGATCCATAATGCAGTGGGTGCGCTCCATTGGGAGTTCTAATTCGTGCATGACTTCACGGATGGTGTTGATGTTGATTTGGGTAAAAATGATGAAATCGATGTCACTGACTTCAACCCCCACTTTTTTTGCCAGGTCGCGCACCAGTCTGGGCCAATGGCGAGAATTGGTGTCTGGCGGAAACTTTTTTACAAATCGAACATATCCATGACCCTCTTCAATGTTATCCTTGGTGAGAGGCATCTGGGTACCGCCAGCGTATATACCCATGAAGTCATGATATTGGCCATCGGCAATTAGTTTGGAGCCTAAAAATCCACCAGGCGTTTCAGAAGCTTGCAGGATCGCGGCACCAGCGCCATCGGCGAAAATGGTACAGGTGTATTTATCGCTCCAGTCAATATATTTGGACATAGCGTAGGCGCCAATCACCAAAACATTTTCATAAGCTGGATCGGACATAATATACTTGGCACCGGTATCTAGCGCCGTCACAAAACCCGCACAGGCACAGTTTATATCAAAATTAGCAGCATTCTTAGCGCCAAGCTTGTACTGAACCACCGCTGAGCTAGCAGGAGAAATGTATTCTGGGGTATCTGTGGCCAGTAATATCAAATCCAACTCTTCGGGCCTTACGTTGGCCTTATCCAAAGCCCTTCGGGAGGCTTCAATAGCTAGATCAGCAGTGCTTTCCTTTTCTGAACAGATGTGACGCTGTTTGATACCCAGGTTAGTGGTTAACCATTCGTCCACGTTCTGCCCTAAAAGTTCATTGAAATAGGCGTTATCCAGAACTTTTTCAGGTGCAAAGGAACCCGTACCTGCAATATGTGCAAACCGATTCATTTCTTATATTCCTGGAGAAATCTAAATACGGCTTGGTTGAATTTTTCATGTTGAGTTAACATGGGAAAATGACCCGTACCCTTAAGGACAACCAATTGAGAATTTTGTATCAAATTATTGAGCTCCCTGCCTGCGCTCAAAGGTAGGATAGCATCATATTCTCCCCATATAATTAAGGCAGGCACAGAAATCGCCTGTATTTGTTCTGTTAAATTTGTTTCTAAGAAGGTAAGAAAAACTCGATGGACTGCCTGTGCATAGTTTTTATATTCTGATGATTTGGAAAGAGCGACCCATTTATCTACCCAAGATTGATAACTTTCTTCCCATTGACCTAAGCCAAATTGCATGCTCATCTTTATCTGTTCTGGCGTTGACGCCATAATTTTTTCAGGGGTGTAGGTTGACCGCATGAAGGCTTCCTGAGCAGGTGGATACTTGTAAGTCCCAGCCGCATCCACCAAAACAAGAGAGGCGACCATATCGGGGTACTTTGATGAAAATCTCAATGCCAGTAATCCGCCAAAGGAGTGACCGATCATCGTACATTTCTTTACCCCTAATTTTTGCAATAGAACTTTTAAATGGTCTACATACCATTCGGCCGTGTAATCAATTATGGGTTTGTCGGATTTGCCAAACCCGGGTAAATCGACTCCAATGACTCGGTAGCTATCAACAAACTTCGGGTAATTAAGATCAAAAGATGACAGGTCCGAGCCATTTCCGTGTAAAAATATCAGCACGTGGCCCTTTCCTTCATCTATAAAAGCAGTACGAACCCCATTAATCTTAACATACTTGACATCAAAACTGTATTCAACGTCAGTAAAACTCAACGTATCTCCTTGTGATATGTGAGGAATAGAGCTTAATTGAAGTAAGGAGGGAATTAACAAAATAAAAAAGTTCATTTTAACCCCAGTCAAATAATGATCCCGCCATCTACACTTATAACTGCCCCGTTAATAAAGTTAGCCTCATCTGAAGCCAGAAACAAATATACATTGGCTACATCCTGGGGCTCACCAAGACGACCCAAGGGAGTATTTTCACGAACGCGCTCTAAAATTTTTTCTGGAATTGTTTTTATCATTTCCGTAGCAATAAAACCTGGGGCTACCGCGTTGACACAAATCCCTTTGCGTCCTAACTCTCTCGCCCAGGTTTTGGTCATACCAATAACGCCTGCTTTGGAAGCTACATAGTTGGTTTGACCAAAATTGCCGTAAAGCGCCACCACCGAAGCAGCATTGATGATTTTACCACCACCGTGCTCCACCATGGCTCGAGCCACCGCTTGCGTGCAGTTGTAAACGCCCTTCAAATTTACGTTGATGACCGCATCCCATTGGGACTCTTCCATTTTCAAAAGGGTCGAATCTCTGAGAATCCCAGCGTTGTTTATTAGGACATCGATTTTGCCAAAATCTGCTACCACCTCCTCGACAGCCTTCAACACCTGCGATGACTGACTTACATCTACTGAATAAAAGCGGGCCTGGCCGCCATCTTTCTCGACATTACGGGCTAATTCTGGACCTGCTTCTTTATCCAAATCCCAAAGGGCTAGGTGTGCACCTTCGTGAGCAAAGGTGAGGGCTGTGGTTTTACCGATGCCGTGGGCGGCACCTGTAATTAAGGCTACTTTATTTTTGAGTCTCATTTACATGCCCCACAAAATTGACTACTTTCTATATTTGTGACTATTCAGGTGTCATTCCACCAGGAATCTTCCCTCCTCAACCACAGAGGTTCCAGACTTGCAAATCTTTTAAAATTACTATGGAAGATGCCTACGGCATGACAGTATGGGCTAAATAGTCACCTATATTTTCAACATTTGAAATATTTCAAATATTATAAACAAAAAGCATAATGATGTCAAGCTTTTTTTGATAAATCTTTGTACCTTTGTAACAAATATAAAGAATAATCTTGGGGTGGAGTAGTGGCTTCTTTTTCGAACGACTGCACCATTATGTTTCCAGGTCGAAATTCGTTAATGTGTCCCGTACCAGCACCAGGATTGATGTTTGGGGAACGACAACATATTCTTTGCCCTCGAATTCGATCTCCACGGCAGCGCTGCTGAGAAAAATGGCATAATCGCCTATTTGAGCTTGTAAAGGAATGTATTTAAATTCTTTTTTGGGTGTAGTGGACCAGGGTTCATTGTCAGTGGCATTGGGGTCTGGCATGGCGTAACCTGGCCCCACCTTTACCACATAACCGCCCCGGACTTTTTCTTTTTCCTTAACACCAGGAGGCAAATACAGGCCGAACTCCGTGCGATTTTGCCCTTTGTCAAGGGAGATGAGCACCCGGTCCCCTACTACGATAAGTTCTTTTTTCTTTTGCATGACTGAGGCTAAAATTAAATTCCGATATAATAAGTAGAGTTTATTACTTCTTTAATATTAGCCAAAGCTTCTTCAATGGTATCACCCTCGCTCATGCAACCCGGCAAAGATGGAAAAAAGACTGTAAAACCGCCGTCGTCACTTGGTTCCAAAACTACTTTTGATTTCATAGAATTGAAATTAATTACCAATTTCCCCGCATCTTCTTCACCGCCTCCATAATAGCCTCAATTGGCTTAACCAACCCGGTGCAATAGCATAGATTTCCTGCAATGGCATCTCTTATTTCTTCTTCAGTAGGCTCTCGATTTTTGTCCAGCAAAGCTTTAGTCGACATAATCATTCCTGGGACGCAGTAGCCGCATTGGTCGGCAGTAAAGTCCACAAAAGCCTCGCGTAGCGGGTCGAGGTTTTCTAAAGTGCTGAGACTTTCATACGTTTCCACAGATTTACCGTCGGCTTGGGCGGCCAGCATGAGGCATGAATGCACGGCAAGACCATCTACAAGAACGGTGCAACTGCCACAATCACCTGTCTCACATCCATATTTCACGCTCCAGAAACCTTGTGAACGCAGTAAGTCCATCAAAGTGCGATTGGGTGGAATGTTAAACGTTCTCTTTTTCTTATTAATGGTTATTCTGATGCGCATTCTTTATCCTTAAATGGCCTTCTCAGCGTATTCCAAACATTGATTTAACGCCCTTTTCACCACCACTCGAGCTATTTCTTTGCGAAATTCTGCACTGGCGAAGTTGTCAGAAATTGGATCAAGTATCTCACAGGCTCTATCAGCGGCATGTTCAATTTTTGCTGGGGTTAGAGGATGCCCTTCCAAATCTGATTCAACCTCCTGCACACGTTTCGGCACCGGTTGTGTTCCAGTTATGGCAATTTTTGCTGATTTGCAGGTCCCTTTGTGCAGAGTAAGACGAGTACACGCGCAAATCAGAGGGTTTGTTGATGATTGAATCGTCACAGGGATGATTGCAGCATAGGTTTGAGGTTCCATTTTTGGTATTAATATTTCAATGAGCAGGCCGCCTCCTAACCCTTTTTTGTTGAGAAATATGTTCATAGCCAGTGCAAATTCTTCGCCTCCCGCAATCCGAACCTGGGCTTGTAATACCAGAAGGGCGCAGTATAAAACCGACAAGGGATTAGTACTCACCAATTCCCCGCCAAGGGTGGAAACATTTCGAATCATTTTAGAATAGTGCGTGAGCTGGGCCGCATCTGATACAATGCCATTGGTTAAATTTTTCAACATGGAACTTTCAACCAATTTTTGCAAAGGCGTGGTCGCTCCGATTCGAATTATCCCCATATCTTCTTTGATGTAGTCAAGATTTAGTGATCGAATGTCAACTAATTCTTGAACGGCTTCATTTTCGGAGAGCAGCAATTTAGTGCCTCCAGCAATAACCACGATGGTTCCAGAATTTTTTTGCAGGAGAGCCAAAGCCTCTGCAATTGATTTAGGTCGATAGTAACCTTTGAGATTGGGTAGTCCGGGCATTTTTTGATAATTAATTATGCTAAAAAACGAAGCTCGAGACTCCTTTTGTTTAATTGGATTAGACACAGAACCGTGCCTAATGCATTATTAATCAATATAGAATAATTTGCTCAAGTTGTCAATACAAAATTTAAGTTAAAATGAATGACCCATTTTCATTCCCATTTTGATCTCAAAGAATTTAAAAAATCCTTGCTTTTTCCATGCCAGAAATATATATTTTTTGACAGACCTGCAACTTTACAAGCAAATACCTATCTTTGATTAATTTACATTTCGAAGGGGACTCCCATGTACTGGACACGCCGGGAAATGCTCAAAGCCACGGTTCTTAGTTTGATGGGAAACACCATTTTGGGCTGGGCTGAAGTCACACCAACTGAAGCTTCAACTTCGCACCCCGCATTAATAGACGTTCCGAACATCGATCAATCTGATTACCAAGCCCGACTCGTGAGGGCCAAAGAGCTCATGACCCAGCACAAAATGGACGCGCTGCTGATTACCGGCGGTTCGTCGTTATATTATTTCGGCGGTTTTAATTGGCGGCGCAGCGAACGCTTATTTGCCATGATTATTCCCCGAAAAGGTGCGCCGGTTTTTGTTTGTCCAGCCTTTGAGGAGGAGAGAGCCCATGAACTCGTTGACCCCGATTATAAAATCTATACCTGGCAGGAGCATGAAGTTCCGTATGAATTGGTTAAGAAAATTTTCACCGAGTTTAGAATCGCCGCAGGTCGAATTGGAATTGAGGAAACGGTGCGATTTTTTGAGTTGAACGGAATCGCCAAAGCAGCTTCCTCGCTAAATCTGGTTAGTGGTGATCCGGTAACCATTGGGTGTCGCAGTATTAAATCTAAGAAAGAATTGGAGATCATGCGTAAAGCCAATCAAATTACAATTGAAGCTTATGAGGCGGGATTCAAAAAATTGCAGGAGCACATGAATGAAAACGACACAGCTACAGTCGTAAGCCAGGAATTCAAAAAGTTTGGCCTTCAAGGCGGCGTGTTTGTTTTACATGGCGAAAATTCTGCTTACCCGCACGGCACGAAAAACAAACAGCCGTTGAAACAGGGCATGATTGTTTTGATGGACGGCGGCTGCAAATTAAATGGCTATGCTTCTGATATCACGCGAACGACTGTCTTTGGTAGTCCCACTGAGAAACAACTAAGGGTATGGGATATTGTTCGTAAAGCGCAGGACAAAGCGTTAGAAGCGGCAAAAGTTGGCGTTCCCTCCGGCCAGGTCGATGCGGCTGCGCGAAAAGTAATCGTGGATGCGGGTTATGGCCCGGAGTACAAATACTTTACCCACCGACTGGGTCACGGTATTGGAATTGATGGTCACGAGTGGCCTTACTTGGTAAAGGGCAATTCGCTGCCTTTAGCCCCGGGAATGACCTTTAGTAATGAACCTGGAATTTATATTTACGGTGAATTTGGGATTCGTTTGGAAGACATCATGTACATTGATGAAAATGGGGGAAAGTTGTTTACCAAGCAGAGTCGGTCTTTAACACAACCATTTGGTTAATATTTGGAGGAGATTATCATGTATAACCGTAGACAATTCTTAAGTGCTATTGGAAGACCAGCAGTTGCGGTAACGGCGGTTGCCATTTTGGACCCATTAGGTGTGCGCCGGGTCGTTGAAGCTTTGGCTAACTATCCGGGTACGCCCGAGGAAGTGGCGGCTGACGAATCGTTTTGGTTTGAGGTGCAGCAGGCCTTTACCGTTGATCGCAGCCTGGTTAATTTGAACAATGGCGGGGTCAGTCCAGCGCCAGCGGTGGTGCAGGAAGCCATGAAACGCCATCTGGATTATTCCAATGAAGCACCGGTTTACACCATGTGGCGAATCTTGGAACCACAACGTGAGGGCGTTCGTAAACGCCTGGCCAGAACTTTCCAGTGTGACCCGGAAGAAATCGCCCTCACACGCAATGCTTCGGAGAGTCTGCAGATTTGCCAGTTGGGATTTGACCTAAAACCGGGCGATGAAGTACTGACCACCAATCAAGACTACCCGCGCATGATTACCACGTTCCAGCAGCGTGAGCGTCGGGAAGGGATTGTGCTGAAGCAGTTTTCCATTCCGGTACCGGCTGAAGACCCAGACGAAATAGTATCCTTATTTGAACAGCACATAACTCCGAAGACCAAGCTCATCTTGATGTGTCACATGATTAATCTCACCGGCCAAATTTTGCCGGTCAAGCCGGTGGTGCAAATGGCCCGGAAGAAAGGCATTCCAGTGATTGTAGATGGTGCTCACTCGTTTGCCCACTTCGATTTCACGCGAGATGAACTTGATTGTGATTACTTTGCCACCAGCCTCCACAAATGGCTGTTTGCGCCCCACGGTACCGGCATGTTGTACGTCAAAAGAGATAAGATTGCGGGTCTTTGGCCAATGATGGCGGCCCCCGAGAAAATGGATGAGGATATCCGAAAATACGAGGAGATTGGCACCCATCCAGCGGCTAACTACTTAGCCATTGCTGACGCCCTGACTTTCCACCACGGCATCCGGGCCAAACGCAAAGAAGCTCGGATGATCTTTCTGCGGGACCGCTGGGCCAAACGACTCCTGCAGCACGACCGAGTGCGTCTCCACACAAGTTTGAAACCAGGATTCGCCTGTGGGCTGGCTACGGTACAAATCGAAGGAATCGACTCCGAGGCGCTCACCAACTATCTTTGGAAAGAATACCGCATCATCGTCACGACTATTAAGCATGATGAGTTTGAAGGCATTAGAGTAACTCCCAACGTCTATACCACTCTTGAAGAAATCGACCGTTTTTGCGATGCCATGGAAACCGTAATTAAGAAAGGATTGCCAAAGTCATGAAAAATATCTTCACTGTTTTGAGTATGTGCTTGTTCATAGTGGGATGTGCCTCTAAACCTGCGGAACGTGAAGTGATTTCTACGAAAGACGCACCTGCTGCCATTGGCCCGTACTCGCAGGCCATTCGTGTTGGCACCACGCTCTATTTGTCCGGTCAGATCGCTATTGATCCGAGCACTGGTGAGTTTGTTGAAGGTGGCATTGAAGAGCAAACGCATCAGGTATTGAAGAATATCCGAGCCGTCTTAGAAGCGGCTGACTTTTCTATGGAGGATGTGGTACAAAGCCAGGTCTTTCTTTCTGACATGAATCACTACGCTGCCATGAACGCGGTGTATGCCAGGTATTTCAAAGAGGCGCCACCGGCTCGTGCTGCCATGCAGGTTGCCCGTTTGCCGAAAGACGCCCTGGTTGAAATTATGGTGACCGCGGTGAAGAGCAAATAAAGGTTTAAACTCGAAATCTCAACCTCTTTCAACCGACACGATAGATATCCGGTCGAAGGTTTGGAGCGTATTGCAGGTCATTACTTTATCAAACACCTTAACACAGCGGCTGTCATTCAGGAGGAATCTTTTTCGTTTGGAGCACTAACCTGTTATTTCCATTGCAATTGCAAAAAGATTCTTCCAGAATGACAATGAGGATTATTTCAGATTTTCGTAGTTTTGCTGAAGTCTCATAATGTCCAACAAAAGGAGGGAATCCATGTCTACTCATAGTTTTCGAAAAAATTTCATAGCGAGCCTTGCTGTTATTTTCTTACTGATATTTGTAGCCCTTTTCTGCCGGGTTCAGATGGGTTCCTCGGCTCTTAGGGACATAAGGGAGCTACAATCTGACATTACAACGTTTTCCATTGTGGCTCGCGATTCTGTTACGGGCGAATTAGGGGTGGCGGTGGCATCGCGATTTTTTGCGGTTGGTAATGTAGTGCCCTGGGCCAAGGCAGGGGTTGGTGCTGTGGCTACTCAATCTTTTGCCAACACCAGCTTTGGCTGGCGCGGATTGGAGCTGTTAGAAAAAGGTTTAACCCCTGAGGAAGTAGTCGAGGTACTTATTCGAAATGATGACAACCCAACGCGTCGTCAAGTTGGCATCGTGGCGGCTGACGGCAAGTCTGCTACATACACCGGCGAGCAGTGCCTGGCCTGGGCCGGTGGCAGACACGGCTCTAACTACGCCGTACAAGGCAACATTCTCGCAGGCGAAGCTGTGGTCACTGGAATGGAGAAAGTCTTTCTCGAAACCAAAGGTACATTGGCGGACCGTTTATATGCGGCTTTATTAGCCGGTGAAGCAAATGGTGGCGACGCCCGCGGCAAACAGTCGGCCGCGATATTGGTTGTGAAAGAAGGGGCGGGTTATGGCGGTTACACCGACCGTGCCATTGACATTCGGGTGGATGACCATCCTGAGCCATTTAAGGAGCTGGGTCGGTTGCTAAACATTGCCCAAATGAATTACGCCTGGAACGAGGGCTGGACCCTCTTTACCCAGAACAAATATGACGAGGCCCTCCCACATCAGGAGCGCGCGGCAAAGTTGGCACCGGAGAACGCAGAAGTCTTGTACGATCTGGCGGTGATTCGCCTTGCCGCTGGTAAAAAAGCCGAGGCGTTGGATGCATTGAAAAAGGCACTAACATTAAATCCGAAGTTAAAGAAGCAAGCTCGGGTAGATAACGATTTAGATGCATTGAGAAGCGAGCGGGAGTTTGAAGAGTTGATACAGTCCAGTCGTGATTAGTTGGAGATCGTATTATGTGAAATATAGT
>JBHIAW010000045.1:0-17302 GCA_046758765.1 bacterium | reverse complement strand
ATTCTTCCCTGGCTGATCTCATGAATGAACTTTGCAAAGGATTCTCCAGCTTCCAGAACTTCACCAGAATGCCTCATAATTTCAAACTGCTGCAGAAATTGTCCCGCCGAAATATGAACCCCGAGCGTTTTTTCAATTGCATCAAGGCGGGCACGACTGCGAGCAATTTGTTTGGCCTCTGCGGTGGTCATGTGCTCAGCCAAAATTACTTTGCCAACACCTTGTACCCATTTACCTTGTGATTGTACCGTTATGAAATTATTGTGGGAAACAGCGAGATATAAAACTACCGGTAGCCATGTGACACATTTGGCAGTTCTAGGTTGCATAATTAAGTATCAGATAATTTTTAATTTTAGGGGTAGTCGAACTTAAGTGCCGTCCGTTAGGATTAGAAGTCCGTTGCTCTGTCCAACTGAGCTACGGGCGCAAGCTTAATGTCAAAATCTAAATAAATATTCCTATATAGTCAAGATATTTTTGATTAAAAGAAATTTTCATTTGAAGTGACATTCAGAAAGCAATCAACAAGTAGCCAACGCTTCCGGCTGACCAAAGCTAGTCTTGCGCAATACCTCAGTCGTGGTTAGGGAGTTGCTCCTGCTTGCTTCGAATTCGGCCGATTATTCTGTCATTCAGAAGGAATCTTTTTTGAAATGTGGTCGAATCGAAAAGGATTCTTGCAGAATGACATGAACCCTCCCGTAACTGAGGTTGTTTTACAGTCTTGGGTGATTTAAGGTTGCTTTTTTTGATTTGTTGTCTTATATTTATATCCAAAATTTGTTGCAGCGCTGAAACCGTTATCCACGGCATCTGAAATTGCTAATTTGAGAAAACCAATATCCAAAATTATGGTTTCATGCCTTTTCTTCCTGCTCTAACACCAACCATATATCACAAATCTAAATAAGGAGAAACCATGCCAGTTAATATAGATAAATATACATCAGATCTCGAGTGGAAAAAAGGCATCTGTGGCATCTGTCCCGCGGGTTGTTGGGTGGAAGTCGGTATTGACGATGGTAAATTGGTGGATATCAAACCTGACACCAGCCATCCGTTGGGCATGATCTGCCGGCGCGGTCAACATGCGCCGGAGATTATCTACTCTGAACACAGACTCAAATATCCGATGAAGCGCGTAGGGCCTAAAGGTACCCATGAATTTGAACGCATCACTTGGGATGAAGCCTATGATCTCATCGTGGCGAATCTCAACAAAATTAAGAAAGAGTCGGGCCCGGAGGCAGTGGCTATTTATACCGGGCGTGGTGCTTTCGAGTTGTCCTTGTGTGATATGTATCAACCCAAAGGGGTGGCCGTGTCTTCGGCATCCAACATCCTTTTCCCGTTCGGCTCACCAAATACCATGGGGGTGGGCGCGCTCTGTTACGTCTCCTTTGCCATGATCGCTCCCCATGTGACCATGGGCCGCATGCTGGTCAACATGTTTACAGACATGGAGAACGCCGAGATGCTTGTGGTGTGGGGGGCCAACCCCGCAACTGATTCACCGCCAATGGATATGCATCGTCTGGAAGCTGCGGCCAAACGGGGCTCAGAGATCATCGTTATCGACCCCCGGCGTACGGAAACCGCTACGCGCACCAACGCCCAATGGGTGCCGATCCGACCCGGAACCGATGGTGCGCTCGCGCTTAGCATGATTGAGGTGATGATCGACGAAGAACTTTACGACGAAGACTTCGCTGAGAACTGGTGCCATGGGTTTGAGGAGTTGACAACTTATGTGCAGCACTTTCGTCCCGAAGTGGTGGAAACGATTACGGGCGTACCGGCAGACACTATTGTAGACTTGGCCCGGAGGATCTGCAGCGCCACTGGCGCCTGTCCGGTAATGTACACAGGTTTAGAGTATTCCAACAGCGGGATTCAAGCTATCCGCGCTGTACTAACTCTGTTTGCTTTGGCTGGGCAACTGGATGTGCCTGGCGGCATCGGGCTTGCCATGCTGAACAGCCATTTCCCGATCAACCACTCCTGCAATCAAGAAAATCCAAACATAGAACGAGCCGTCGCTAGGGACAAAGTTCCAATTTACAGCCACTATCGTGGGGAGTCCCATGCCAGCGGACTGGTTGATTCCGTGCTCAAAGGTGAACCGTACCGTATCCGCGGCTTGATTATTCATGGTGCTTCGCTGCTTACCTCGTGGCCACAGACTCGTATTTGGCGTGAGACGCTATCCAAATTGGATTTTCAGGTTTGTATTGACCGGCAACTCACCGCTGATGCTGCCTATGCTGACGTAGTACTGCCGGCTACCACCATGTTTGAAATTGATTCTTACATGGTCTATGGTCCGATTTTTCGGCTGCGAGAAAAGTTAATCGAGCCGGTAGGAGAAGCCCGCAACGATTACCTGATCATGGCTGAACTTGCCAGTCGATTGGGATACGGTCATCTCTATCCTCAAACCGAAGAAGAGATGCTCCGTTTGGCATTGAAGGGTTCCGGCTACACCCTCGAAGAGGTGACGGCGGCCGGCGGCTGGGTGAAAATCCCAGCCCCCATGATGGAATATAAGAAATGGGAAAAAGGCGGTCTGCGTAAAGATGGCGAACCTGGCTTTGAGACCCCCACTGGCAAGTTCGAAATCTGGTCTACTATCCTTGAAGAGTACGGCTACGAGCCGTTGCCTAAATATACCGAACCCAAAGAGGGACCCCAGGCGCGTCCGGAATTGGCAGAGGCGTATCCGTTGGTGTTCAACTCCGGCGCTCGGCCGCACACGGATTTTCGCTCTCAACATCATGGCATCAAGGGTCTGGTGAAAGACAATCCTGAGCCTGCTGTGGAAATGAATATCGAGGATGCCAAGGAGCGCGGAATCAAAAGCGGGGATCTGGTGGAAGTTCGCACACCGCGGGGGGCCGTCCGCTTTAGGGCTCGCGTCACTCTCGATATCGCAAAGGGAGCGATCGAATGCAACATGGGCGGCGGCACGCCCGCGGGGCCAAAGGCCTGGCAGAAGTGGAATGTCAATGAGCTCACCGACATAAACAACTATGATGAGATCTCCGGCTTTCCGGTTTACAAGGCCCTACTATGCGATGTGGTTAAGATCGAAGAAGGCACCAGAGCAACCGTGCGGAATGTCAACAAGCAAGTGAGGGCATGCGGCCCTCAGTTGCTTATTCCCAAAAGGTCGAATGGCAAGCCCAAAAGACGCATCTATCTCGATAATAACGCTACTACGCGGGTGTCTGAAGCGGTGCGCCAGGCTATGCTGCCTTATCTGGAGACGGTGCACGGCAATCCCTCGAGTATACATGGGGTAGGCCGAGATGCTAGGGAAGCCGTGGACAAGGCGCGCCGCCAGGTGGCTAAGTTGATTAATGCCAGGCCCCGGAGAATCATTTTTACTGGTGGAGGTTCAGAATCAGATAACTTGGCTCTCAAAGGTACGGCGTTTGCCCAGCGAGATAAAGGCAATCACATCATCACCACCACAATCGAGCACCCAGCCATTCTGGGTGCGTGCAAGTTCCTGGAGAGACTTGGTTACAAAATCGACTACCTTGAGGTGGATGAAAACGGCTGGCTTGCTCCTGACAAGTTAAGGGAATCGATCACAGACCAAACCATCCTGGTCTCCATTATGATGGCTAACAACGAGGTCGGCACGATTCTGCCAATCAAAGAATTATGTACAATCGCTCACGAGCGAGGCGTTCTGTTCCACACCGACGCGGTTCAAGCCGTTGGTAAGATCATGGTGGATGTGGAGGACCTCGGTGTGGACATGCTCAGCATGTCCGGTCACAAATTCCATGCTCCAAAGGGTATTGGCGCACTGTATGTGAAGAAAGGCGTTGAATTAGAGCCGCTCATTCACGGCGGCAGCCAGGAGAGCGGGCTGCGTGCAGGAACGGAAAACGTACCGGCTATTGTGGGCTTCGGCAAGGCGGCAGAGTTGGCGCTCAATGCGTTGCAAGACTCTGATAAAATGAAAGTATTGCGAGATAAACTGGAGGCTGGCATTAAGAAGTTAATACCCAATGCCAAATTAAACGGCCATGTAGAAAATCGGCTGCCCAATACGCTTAACCTGACTGTGCCGGCGTTCCGTGGCGAATCTCTGGTTGTGGCGCTGGACCAGAATGGCATCTCCCTTTCCTCAGGCTCCGCATGCAAATCTGGCTCACCATTGCCTACTCATGTACTCTTGGCCATGGGCCGGACTGAAGAAGAGGCGCACTGCTCGATTCGGCTGTCGCTGTCACATGAGACGAATGGCAAGGATATCGAAGACACAGTTTCAGCGCTGGCGAAAGTATTAGAAGAGATGGAGACCACCGTGCGGTTTTTACCTTGCAAGTAAATGGGATGGGCTGACCTGCTCCCAAATAGCCTATTGACCTCCTCCTACACTGGCGATTCATACCAAAGTAGTGGTGGTTTCAAGAATTGTGCAACCCCCTTGCTCGAAAAATTTACGAAGTACAATGGATAATTGCAGATGATAAATGAAAGTTGATAAAGAGTCGTTAAAAGGAGTTAAGTTCTCTTATGATCATAAAGCCTTACAAAATATTCTAATTATGACGTTGGTGTTTTGCATCTACGTCATTTATGGTTGAGTATTTTAAGCTTAAGAATTCAGCAGTCATTTTAACCACGAAAATATTCGAGCGCGAAATCTAATGAAAAGTCACACAAAAATTTATTGTCCTTGAAATTTGTAATTTGCGGCTTGGTTGAGCTGCTATGGTATTTTGCATGACTTCTATTTCGTGGCCGTCGCCGGACACACCTCGGAAAACGCACAGTATTTACAAACCATGAGATTGGGTTTGGGCGTGTAGTCGCGGGAACGGATGCTCCGAGCGGCTTCTTTGATTGATTGCATACATTTGTTCAGACCTCTCTCGGTCACACCGGCCTGGCGCACTAGCAGTTGTGTGAAGCTATGAGAACATCTTGATTATTGCCTAACCCTAATGCGATGTACTTCCACCAAAAGTAACTTTCCACGATAATGATTCATATTTCTATTGGCCACTAAGTAATTCTTGAGTCTATCCATAATCTGTGGAGTAATTTCGGGATGATTTCTAACTTGAAGGGCAATGATACCTTTATAGTTGGCCGGAGGGTAAGTTACAATATCTGTAAAATCCCCATTTAAGGAAATCAAAATTGAATCGAGTTCTTGAGCTTTTATAATGACAATCGAGTCGAGCGAATCTGTGGGAATATGATCTTTAAGGCGAAAAACTTCAAAGCCTTCATCTCGTAACTCTTTAATGATATAATTAGAAATACAATGGTCGGCAAAGAATCTAAGGCTCATTAGGCTGCGATCTCAAATTCAGATAATTCACGGGCGTAATCCAAACATGCAGCAATATTTTCTTCGGTGAGATCAGGAAATTCCTTAATAATATCCTCCGCAGTATGACCTGCTGCCAAATAGCCTAAAATAAGACTAACTGGGATTCGAGTGTTCTTAATGCGTGGTTTGCCTCGAAGCACATCGTGGGTACTTACAATGTAATCTTTCCAGTCTACTTGCATATTGACCTCCTTCTACACTGGCGATTCATACTAAAGTAGTGGTGTTTTCAAGAATTGTGCAATCCCATTTTTTCAAAAATTTACGAAGTACAATGGATAAATGCAAATGATAAATGAAAGTTGATAAAGAGTAGATAAAAGGAGTTAAGTTCTCTTATGATTATAAAGACTTATAAAATATTCTAATTATGACGTTGGTGTTTTACACCTACGTCATTTATGGTTGAGTATGTTAAAGTTAAGAATTCAGCAGTCATTCTAACCACGAAAATATTCGAACGCAAAATCTAATGAAAAGTTACACAAAAGCATTTATTGTCCTTGAAATTTGTAATTTGCGGCTTGGTTGAGCTGCTATGGTATTTTGCAGGACTTCTATTTGGTGGCCGTCGCTGGACACACCTCAGAAAACGCACAGTATTTACAAACCATGAGGCTAGGTTTGGGCGTGTAGTCGCGGGAACGGATGCCCAGACCAGCCTGCTGGATTTTTTCGTTAATTTTGTTCAGTCTTTTCGCGGTTACTTCGGCTAGGCCTACCAAGCCAGTGTCTAAGAAGTGAAGCTCAACGCCTTTGGGTCTTTGTTCTTCAGTTTTTTCATAAGCTAGGGCATAAATAAACAGTTGCAAACTCTCCTTGGTACGCCTATCAGCAGCCTCCTGGGTCTGGATGTCCGAAGATTTAAAATCCACAATGTAAGCTTCACCATCACGAATATCCACGCGATCCCAGCGCCCCACAATTCTATTGTTGCCCAACAGAAAGCTAAAATCCTTTTCGACAAATGTTGGTTCCCAAGGAGAGGCTTCCTGTTCTTCATAGAATCGGGCCAATGATTCCCTTCCTGCTCGCAAACGCTCTTCCTCGTGTTCACGGGTAAGAAAGCCTTCGCTTAACCAGCTTTTCTCAAATACCTTGACGAGGTCTTCTGCGGTAACCTCTTTGCCGCTCATCTTTCTCCGATGATACTCTTTTACCGCCTCATGGATAGCCCGGCCGTAAACTACTGTGTGATGCGGGAGGATAGGTACTTTCAGAATGTGAACGTATTTGTATTTGAGAGGACAGCTTAAATAATCGTCTATCTGGTAGTGGCTCAAACTGATGACCTCTCGGTCTGGAATTCGGTCTTCAGTCTTCGGTGATTCTTTCGGAGTGGGGGCAAATCTTTCGATGGCTTCTAATGGGGAAGCTTTAGTGTATTGGTCATCAGCTCTCGGTTTGTCCAGTGCCTCCAGAACAAATTGACTGACCTTTCGTGGACGAATGCCGCCATAATCTCGCGCACTGGTGAGATAGAGTTCTTTCTGCGCTCGGGTCATGCCCACGTAAAACAACCGCCTTTCTTCCTGCAGATGAAAATCCCCGGAAGGCAGTACATCCTTTATCAGTTCATCAGGTAAATCCAAGGGATCGCTGCGCCGACGCGTGGGAAATTTCTGGTCCACCAGACTGACCATAAACACCACAGGAAATTCCAAACCCTTCGCCTTATGATAAGTCAGAACATTAACCGCATCCTCATCAATATCGGCCTCGGCTGGCGACGGATCGTCTCCAGCGTCTATTAAGATGTCCAGATGTTGTACCAATTCATGAAGGCTGTCTTTGCCGGCAAATTCAGAATAATGTCGCACCAAATTGAAAAACTTCGCGATATTTTGAATTTTCAGGTCTGACTCTATAGAATTCACGGAGACAAGTTGTTCCAAATATCCACTATCTTTCAAAAAGCGGTACAACACCACGTACGTAGGTTCGGTGCGAGAAAGCTTCAAATATTTGTCTAAATCATCCAAGAGCTTTTGCAGAGTTGCCCGGCTCTCCAAACTAAGTTCTTCCAGCTCCGGATAATTTTCAATATGATTAAGTACATGATACAGTGTTCTATTTTTTCGATTTGCCACATTTAAGCACAAGGTAATATCTTGCATAGGAAATCGGTAAACGTCGGAGATGGCCAAGTGATACAGACTGATGTAATCTCTGAAATTAGTGATGGCACGTAAGAAGGAAATCAGCAGACGAATTTCCTCCCGCTGGTACAATCCACGATTGCCAGTAAATTGGAACGGGATACGACAATAGTGCAAGGTTCGCAAGAATGGGTCAGCGTCCTTGTTGGCTCGCACCAAAATAGCGAAATCTCGGTATTGATAGCTTCGGTTGGCAACTTTGTCCTGTATGAGCTTAGCTACCTGCTCCGCCTCGCTGGTGAGGGTGTCAAAGTGCAGATGCTCAACTACTTTTTCGCCGGGGGTCTGCGCTGTGAGCTGCTTATTGATTTTGTTCTTAACTTCCAAACGCTCTGGGTTGTTATGGCAGATCAGTTTGTAAGCCGCGTCCAAAATCAGTTGGCTGGAGCGGTAATTTTTAGTGAGCACAACTTGTCGGGCTTCTGGGTATACCTCGGTAAAATTCAAAATATTGCTGATGGCCGCCCCGCGAAATTTGTAGATAGATTGGTCGTCGTCAGCAACCACCGTGATGTTTTTGTGATTTTGAACCAGGAGGCGGACCAGTTGAAACTGAGCAAAATTTGTGTCCTGAAATTCATCTACTAGTACGTATCGATAGCGGTCTTGAACTTGTTTCAGAGCCAGCGGGTGCTCCCGAAACAGTTTTAACACGAGATTTATTAGGTCGCCAAAATCCGTTTTTCCTTGGGCAGACAATTGCTTTTGATACTCAACATAAGTTTGAGCCAGCTCCATCTGTTGTGCTGCCAGTTCGGCCAGTTCCTCATTCTGGGGTTCGGGTTCGGATTTTGCTTTCAGGTTTGTTGCGAAGGTTAAATATTCTTCCGGCGTGACATCCTCGTCCTTCGCTCGGCTAAACAGCCCAACTATGGCTTCGATAAACTTCTCTGGATTACCCAAAGGGCGATAGTATTTTAACGGGAATTCAAACAAGCGCTCCTTAAAGAAAATCATCTGTTCTGGCCGGGAAAGCACTTGAAAATCGGTTGTTATCCCTAAATCCAAAGCAAACTCTCTCAGTATTCGATCTCCAAATGCATGAAATGTGGATATCCAGACCGCTGCGAAACCATAAGGAAGCAGAATGTCCACACGTTCTTCCATTTCAGCGGCCGCTTTTTCTGTGAAGGTCAAAGCCAATATTTCTTCAGGCTTGGCATTTCTAGAGGCAATGAGGTAAGCTATTCGATGGGTGATGACTTTGGTTTTACCCGTACCAGCACCAGCGACAATGAGAAGCGGGCCCTGATTGTGCTGTACTGCTTCCTGCTGTTCGCGGTTTAGGCCATCCAAGATTTTCGCGGGTGTAAAATCTATGTTGAGTTGGTTCATTATTTTCTTTTCTATATCGAAATTATTTAACGTTAAACAAGTTGTCAAAGCCAAGTTTTAGTAAAAGTAAAGCATTTCAGGACAGAAGTCAAGAGCTAATGTGAAATCTCCTCTTTATGTCGCTCGAATCTTTTTTAGAAAACTTTTCCCTATGTGTTGACTAAGTAACCCTGTTTTTGTAACTTTCAAACGTTAAGAATTGACAACAATTCAGACAACCTTATTACCTTGTTAAACTGGATGGTTTTTTTAACATCAAACAGCAAACAATTTTTCTTTTTTTCTTTGCTTCTTTTTCTGACTTTTACTTCGTGCTCCATCGACCACGGCATTGACCCCATAGTTGATGTGCCCACTATTCGTGGGAAAGTGTTTTTCCAGGGCGAAAAGCCAGAAAATACCGAGTGGGTTGTGGTTGTAGCTTCCAAAGATTTTCCGCCTTCGGATCTTATCGAATTGTCCCTGAGCCAGAGTGAGGTTCTCGATTTAAATTCCGACACCGTCGCTTATGAAATTATCTTACCGAATTTTGGAAGTTATGCAGCCGTGGGTGCGGTTTGGAAAGGCCAAGGAGAGCCTCTGGCGCTTTCGGATGTGTTGGGGATTTATGGGGTATCCGTAGCTTCGGGTCTCTTTTTCCCGGATACCGTCAAGGTGACTCGTGAGCATCCGGTGGCTGACAGCATCAACATCATAGCAGATTTTTCCCGGGTGAATCGTGGCGCAGCAATTCTGGGCCGCATTAATTATTCTGGCCCGTGGCCAGACAACACGGCGATTATGGGTGTGGCAGCCTTCAATAAGAAACCGCGAAACCTATTTGAATTCCTGAATGTTGCAGCCATTAACATATCATTGCCATTTAATGTGTCTTTTTTTGATTACAAGTTGACTACGCCTCCAGGAACTTATGAATATATTGTGTTACTTTGGTTGGCCAAAGGTTCGGATTTCACAGATTTTAAAGAAATCGGATTTTATGAGACCGAACCCGGGTCCGGAATTCCGGGGACGGTTACCGTGGCGAAAGGTGACACGGCGCGTGGAATTAACCTATTCATAGATTTTGCCAAACTGGATTTGAAATGATTTTGAGTTCAAGGCGAATGTTCGTTGAAACCATCCTGCGGGCCTTGGTATCATGCGCGTTTTTATTTTTCGTATGGGTAGAATTATCTTTCGGCCAAGCTAAGGGAAGCATTCAAGGACGCGTTACGGACTTACGCACCGGTGAGCCTCTGGTAGGCGCGAATGTCGAGGTGATCGGTACGGTACGTGGGGCCAGTACTAATCTGGAAGGGAGATTTGTCATTAAACACGTGCCTCAGGGAATTTATACCCTACGTATTACGATGATCGGCTATCAACCTCTAAAGATTAACCGCGTGAAAGTGATTGCGAGTGAGGTGAATATGGTAAACGTATCCTTGAAAGAAACGCCCATCTCCTTCAATCCAGTGATTGTTACCGCGAACAAAAGAACCCAGCCGTTGCAAGATTCCCCCAATAGCATTTCTGTACTCGCCCTCTCAGAAGTCATGTCTCGAAACAGCCTGCGTTTGGATGAGGCATTGGAGATGGTGCCCGGGGTTTACTTCATGAAAGAAGATATCAATATTCGCGGTTCAACCGGCTATCGCTCCAATTCTGCCAATCGAGTGTTGGTTATGGTCGATGGGATTCCGGTTATGACCAGCGACATTGGTGGCATCAGTTGGGATGTTCTGCCAATTTTAGATATTGATAGGGTAGAAGTAGTGAAAGGGGCCGGCTCTGCCTTATGGGGCTCTTACGCGATTGGAGGTGTGGTGAATATTATTACAAGAAGACCGACCGCAGAAGGAGTTTTTTATTTTCGTTTCACGGGAGGTATTTACGATGACCCTTCAGAGAAAGAGTGGAATTGGGCCCCTGAACGAATACTCTGGTATAATCGGTCAGATATTGGATATAGTAGACTATTTGGTAATTTGGGAGTGCGTTTGTCCGTTAGTCGTTATGAATCCACCGGCGATCGAAAAGATGGTGATTTTGAAAAGTGGAATGTCAGCGGAAAATTGAATTACCGTTTTTCTGATGCTTCTGAGCTTACCATGTACGCATCGTGGCTAAGGGATCATTCTGCGATATTCGTACAATGGCGTTCACCATATATGGCAGACTCGACCGATGCGGCCCCATCTCAACTTTTTCACCCACTTCTACCGGATGAAGCGGGAAATTTTCTGCGACTGAACTGGCTAAACACATACATTAAATATTCTCGCCCTCTTTCAGCTAAAAGTGATTTAAAAATAAGAGTGTCCTTACTGAGGTCCATGATGGGGAATCAATTTCAGATTAGTGGAGATTTTTTTCCTGCCAATGGCCTCGGTGGGGAAGTTCAATTTGATTGGTTGCCCCATGCCAATCATTTTATTACCGCTGGAGTTGAATTCAAACTCAATTTAGTGAAAGGGGTGTTTTTTGGTGGTAAACATACCGAATATTTTGTCTCTCCGTTTATGCAAGATGAATGGCGTATTTTCCCCAATTTAAGAATCACCGCAGGATTCAGATTTGACCGCAATGAGCTTGTAAATGGACCCGTGGAAAATCAATGGAACCCAAGATTTGGATTTAATTACAAACCAACCTCTAAATTAATCATTCGCGGTTCGGCAGGACGTGGCTTTCGAGTCCCCTCCATTGCTGAACGGACGATCAATTTTGATACAGGTAATTTTGTCGTAGTGCCAAATTTACAGTTAAAAGCAGAAAGCTCTTGGTCCTATGAGGTTGGGTTTAGAATTAAGTTTGGAAGCAATTGGTTCATGGACCTTGCACTTTTTCAAAATGATTTTGAAAATTTTGTCGAAGCTTTACCTGACCTTACCCAGACGGGTACTAAAATCGTGGTTGGATTTCAAAATATCACTAAAGCTAAAATCCGAGGTCTAGAAATGTCTACTGGGATGCGTGGGTGGCATGATCGTTTAGGTTTACAGGGTAGCTTTGTTTATCTTGATCCAAAAAATCTTGAATTAAATCAAACGCTTGCGTATCGTCCTCGCTGGATAGCTCAAATTAATCCGTCGGTACACATTGGTCCAATCGAACTACGGGCAGATTACCGTTTTGCCAGTCGTTTAGAACGTGTAGGAATTTATGCTGCAGATCAAAGGGTGGCGCAACACGAGTTGAATTTGCGGTTACATTATCACTTTAAAAATCTGTCGTTTGTAGTGGGTTCAAATAATGTGCTGAATTATAATTATACACAAGTGGAGAGGAATTTAGGGGAAATTCGAAATTTTATGATAAGTTTACAGGGAAAACTGTAATAGTTTTTGCAGTTCACGATTTATGGTAACATAGCGCTTTGGAGTATCATATTTATTTTGCCCCGATTCGTACAGAATGTCCTATATAGTACGGATAATCAAAAACGCGATTTGTGGCAAAAATCGTATAAGTTATAAAATATTAATATGATATGAATAGCAAAATTATACTGGTACAGCACTTGCATATCTTGAAGACAGATTTGATTAAAGAGCAAGATATATAAAAAAATAGGTTAAGGAGGCTGACATGAGAAAACTGAGAAACTTAATCGTCATCGGTGCTTTATCAGGTTTGTTCTTACTGCCGTCATCGGGCGAGGCTCATACTAGGATTTATCTACGGTTTGGTCCACCCCATCTTAGAACCGTAAAGGTGGTTAAGCCCCCGCGGCCATATCGAAATGTGGTTTGGATATCCGGACATTGGGTTTACAAAAGGGGACGCTTTGTTTGGGTGAATGGCTATTGGGTTAAAGCTCGTCGCAATTATGTCTATGTGGCAGCACACTGGAAGAAAACTCCGCGGGGTTGGTACTTTGTTCCTGGACACTGGGTTAAGAAATAGTTTTCGAAATTCATTAGGCGCCGCAGCCCACAAGGCCCTGTCGCTACAGATGGGGCCTTTTTTACTTGTTAAATTAAGAATATTTACTAATCATAATAAAATATTGATGTTTCAATTACTTATGACGTTGCTCTAAATGTGTTTCAGAAAGAAACAATCCTCTCAAAAACACACATTTTTAGGCGAAATAAATACCTAACTATATTCACAAAGTATAGTGGCATAAAGTTTGTAACACAACAAATAATATATTACTTACACACTGAAAATACCATAACGAGATGCAGAGATATTTTCTTACGCTATGTGCCAATGGAGAGTTAGAAACTGTAAAAGTAGATCTCGCCCAGACAAACCTACGATGTTGATTCAATTTTTTGATGCTAAAATGAGTTTTGGCAGTTCATTTTCAAAATTAAAATTTCTTATTATTTCTTGCTTTTATAGTGGTTTTTCTTTATCATTTTGTATATATTAGATATATAAATACTTATGATGTGTTTAGAGCATCAACTTTTGGCCTTCCAAAGAAACAAATTTATTCAAAGATCAAAAGGTTTGACTGAACGACTTTCATGTTAAAGATTCTAAAATCCACTTCCGATAAAAGGGTATTGTTTTATTTACTCTAAGTGAGGAGAAGATGTTGTAATAATTGGAGCTAAAAATAGGTTGGAAAATCTTAAAAGTGCATTCTGCTTGCCCAATTAAATCAAATTAACAGACAAGGAAGTTTAAACATTCAAATTAATAGGGTTTCATACAATTGTGTGGAGGCGCATACCATGAGAAGAGTATTAATCGTATTAATCTTTTTATTAGGGGGAGTAGTACTACCGCACATCTTAAATGCTCAGATTAATTTCAATGGCGGTCGAGGCCTGGTATATGTTCAGTCTGCTTGGACATTGGATCAAGGGTTTTTGACCTTACGAACACTCACGCGATCATTTGGAAAGGTTGGAAACTTCCCGCAGCCCAATGGCACAACCAACGCCTTGACCATTTGGGATGTCACCGGAAGGTTTAGCCTAAATTATGGGCTCGGAAAACATATTGAAGTCGCTATCTCACCCATTGTTTACGGTGACACTAATAGAGGAGGAGATGGCATAAACGCCCCTGATGATCTGTTTCTTACAGTAAAATTTGGTTCCTTTAACTCACCAGGAAGTCCGGTTACTTTTGGTTTGGCTCTTAATTCACGTTTTCCCACTGGAGGTACTCACAATATTCCGTTTGAACCGTATTCCTCCGATCATGTAGGATGGGGTCTTAATGCATTAGTCACTTATGCCAGGGATCCACTTTATCCGGAAGAAGCTACCAATGTGCATTTCAATTTAGGATATTGGAATCATAACGATGTCGGAACCAGTCTTACATCGCGTAACTCTCCTGACGCTGAACCAAAGAGCATGTCACAAGAACTGATGTATGGCTTGGGTTTTAACATTCCAAAAGATAATTTTAATTTCTCAGTTGAAATTTATGGTAACAAGTTTTTGCAAAAGCCGCCAGCCGCTGCCTACAGTCGCGAGGATTATGTGTACCTTTCCCCAACGGTATTTTATAAACCGTATCGCTGGATCACAATGCATTTTGGGGTAGACTTTCGCATTACTAAAGCATCAGACAAGACAAATTATAGTTTAGTGGGTCGGAATCTTCCAGATTCACAGCCCAACTATCCGGGTTGGCGAGTTACTTTGGGAACTAAGTTTACGCTTCTTCCCACTACGGTGTATCGGGCTAATGAACGAGATATACTCATGCAAAAAGCCGAAACACGTCGCGAGCTTTTCGAACAAATAATTAGAGAACGAAAGGCTACTGAGTCAGCCGAAGCAGAACTCCAAAGGATTAAGGCAGAGCGGCTCCGAGCCGAGAAGGAATTGGAAAGACTTCGTAGGATTTTAGAGGGTAAGGTAAAAAGATCAGAATCGGCAAGCGAAGCTCTAGAAGATGACCAAGCCAGTGAGAAAGAAAAAGAGCCAGAAAACCCTTAAGCATATAAGGAAGATAATTAGAAAATAGCATTCTCTGTTGCACCTCTACCTAGACTTTCAAATCATATCTGGCCCACATTCTAATCGAGAAAGTGGGCCATTTTTCTTTATGTTAGCATCTCAGCGATTTGAATCGCGTTTAGTGCGGCCCCTTTTCTCAAATTATCAGCAACAATCCAAAGATTTAACCCATGGTCCACTGAAGTATCTTGACGAACTCTACCCACAAAAACCTGATCCGTTCCAGAAACGGTAAGGGGGGTGGGATATAACGCATTCTTAGGCTCGTCCATGAGCAAAACCCCAGGTGCTTCAGATAAAATGGTGCGGGCGGTTTCAACGTCGAGAGGTTGTTCAAATTCGAGATTTAAGCTTAGGCTATGTCCATTGAAAACAGGTACGCGCACGCAGGTTGCTGAAATAGAGAGTTCAGGCTCTTCTAGTATTTTCCGCGTTTCCATGACCATTTTTTGCTCTTCTTTTGTATCGCCACCATCTAAGAAGGAATCGATGTGCGGGAGGAGATTAAAGGCAATTTGGTACGGATAGGTTTTTTCTGTTATCTCGTCTTTGTTAATAAAAGCCTCACATTGCTGCTGTAATTCTTGCATCGCAGCCTTTCCGGTACCTGAAACCGCTTGATAGGTGGAGACTACGATGCGTTTTATTGACGCGGCATCGTGCAGTGGTTTGGCTGCTACCACCATTTGAATTGTAGAGCAATTGGGATTAGCGATAATATTTCGGTGCATTTTCAATGCCTGGGGATTAACCTCAGGCACGACCAAAGGAATACCTTCAACCATTCGGAAGGCGCTGCTGTTGTCAATGACGATTGCCCCAGATTCTGCTGCCATGGGTGCAAATTTTTTACTGATTTGTACACCTGCTGAGAAGAAGGCAAGGTCAATTCCTTGAAAAGAATCTTCTTTCAGAACCTCAATGGATATATCCTGATCAAAAAACTTTATTCTTTCACCTTCCGAGTTTTCCGAAGCTAACAATCGGATTTCCGCAATAGGGAACTCTCTTTCTTCTAACAGCTTAACAAAAGTGCGGCCTACCATACCGGTTGCCCCGACAACTGCTACGTCATACTTTCGCATAATTGCTGTGAATGATTAAAGTATCATGGATTGTTGATGCGACTTCCTTTAGATGTTGTTTTTTAATTCCAAAAGAAAGCCGTGTTTCTGAAAAATTGTATGTTTCTGGAAATACTGACATTGCATCAAATATCTTCATCATCTTAGCCATTATGTCAGTTCCGAAGTTAATTCCAACTCCTATTACCGAAAGCAAACCTATGTCCTGATTGAGCGACATCAGAATATTGGCTCTTTTTCTTTTATGTGATTCGATAATACTCTTCGCTGTCTCTAAATCTTCATCTTTTAAAATAAAAAAGCATGACTTTCCACTTTTCCCAATAAATTTTGTTGCCACACCTTCTTCTGCTAGGGATTTGATGATTGAAAAGTAGGATTGTTTGGTGCTATGATTCAACGAGATTAGAACGACATTTTCGTCAACCGCCACACCAGTTACTCGCTGCTTATCCAACTTTCCGTGGGTTATTATGGTTCCGATGTACCCGGTAGAACTTGAACCGACATATATTTTGATATTGTGCCGTTTAGCAAATTCCACGGCAGAGGCCTTTAGTACTTGGGCACCCAAATCCGCCATATCTAACATCTCATCATAGGTTATTTCTGAGATTCGTTGGGCGTTTGGCACGACTTGGGGATTGGCTGTGTAGACTCCGTCGACATCTGTCATGATTTCGCACCGCTCCGCATTTAGAGCGGCAGCCAGAGCAACGGCCGTGGTGTCAGACCCGCCACGACCCAGCGTAGTGATTTCCTTTTCCACACTCACGCCTTGATAACCTGCGACTATTACAATTTTACCATCTTGTAGTTCTTTACGAATTCGATTCCCTTTTATTTCTAAAATGCGTGCCCTAGTATGGTCAGTAGTCGTTATGATGCCGACCTGTGAGCCGGTAAAAGAAATGGCAGGATACCCTCTTTCCGTGATTGCCATGGCAAGTAAGGCAATGGAGACGCGTTCCCCCACGGACAATAGCATGTCTAATTCACGACGCGGTGGGTTCTTCGTGATTTGCTTGGCTAACTCTATAAGTTGGTCTGTGGTCTCTCCAATAGCAGAGACTACAACGACCACTTCATAACCCATGTTTTTAGTGCTTATCACACGCTCAGCAACCCGGTCAATAAACTCAGGTTTGGCTAAAGAGCTGCCGCCATATTTTTGTACGATAACTCGCATCAGTAATCACTTAGTCAGATAAATGATTCTACATGTAAGTCAAAAACTTACACAGAATTCACAAGAAATAAATCCTGTAAATCGTAAAGCCTCAGTTGCGGTGAGGTAACCAGCCGTACTTGTTCACAGATTGTGTGAAAAGTCAGACTCGGCGGTGCTTGTCATTCACGAGGAATCTTTTTTGATTGGACGTAAGGTGCTGTTTATTAAAAAGATTCTTCCAGAATGACATCGAGATGTTGCCGAGCTAT
>JBHIAW010000044.1:0-17334 GCA_046758765.1 bacterium | reverse complement strand
CAGCCGTACTCGTTCACAGACTGTGCGAAAAGTCAGACTCTGCGGTGCTTGTCATTCAGAAGGAATCTTTTTTGATTGGACGTAAGGTGCTGTTTATTAAAAAGATTCTTCCAGAATGACATCAAGGTGTTGCTGAGCTAAGGAACGTCGGAATTCTAGTTTTCACACCCTCTGTTAACTTGGGTACGAGATTTACCTGACCAAGACTGAGGTATTACTACAATAGAAGGAAACCTAACGGTGACCTAAGCTGGTGAGAGTACCACCCTATCATTCACCTAACCTAAGATATTTAGCTTCCTACCTTATTGCACCTCTGCCATAAATTAGCGTCTTAATTTTTAGAGGCAGCCTCCTCAACATTTTCCATCGACGCGGGTTGCTGTAGAACATCTTTTATGCTAGCTGAATCTAACTCCCCATTCTTTGAGTCTTCAAATCGGTCGGTAGCAAAGTCCAAGATTTGTTTGACTTTTTCTTTCATTTCATGTCGAGTGACGACCGCGTCTACGAAACCGTGCTTGAGCAGAAATTCCGACCTTTGGAAACCGTCGGGTAAGTCCTGACCAATGGTTTGTTTTATAACTCTGGGTCCCGCAAAGCCTATCAAAGCCCCGGGTTCCGCCACAATGATATCTCCTAACATAGCGTAGCTGGCCGTGACACCACCGGTGGTTGGATCGGTCAAAATGGAAATGTATAAGATGCCAGCGTCTGAAAGCTTGGCAAGACGCGCTGAAGTCTTGGCCATCTGCATCAGGGAAAGAGCGCCTTCCATCATCCGAGCCCCACCAGACGCAGATACAATGATTAACGGGATCTTGCGATTCAATGATTCGTCGATCGCACGGGCAACCTTTTCGCCAACAACCGAACCCATACTCCCACCGATAAAAGTAAAATCCATAATCCCAAGAACAACGGGATGACCATAAATTGTACCGAAGCCCGTTCGAACCGCCTCGTTCATTTTGGTCTTTTTTACCGCGTCCTTGATTTGATCGGAGTATTTTTTTATCGCTTTGAATTTTAAGAAGTCAACAGAAGTAATTTTTGTGTTGAATTCCTCGAACCGGCTGTCGTCTAATAGAATATTGATGTAGTCCGAGCTCTTTATTCTGAAATGAAACTGACATTTACTGCAAACATAAAAAAAACGTTCCAGCTCCCGTTTGTAAATTATTTCTCCACAGCCGTCGCACTTCACCCATAGGTTGGGCATATCTTTTCTTCTTTGCGGCTTTAATCCTTTTTTTGCACGCTTAAACCAGTCCATTCCGTCTATCCCTCCTTTAAAGACAAACTCATCAAGAGCGCGTCTTCTTTATCATTTGAATAATAGTTTCTTCTTGTGCCTATCAACTTAAATCCATGCTTTAAATACAACTGTTGGGCGGCTTGATTAGAACGCCGCACCTCCAAATAAACAACCTGCACTTTCTGACACTTCATTTCTTCCAATACGCGACAAAGCAAAAAATCACCATATTGTTTTCCTCGAAAGCTTGCATCAATAGCCAGTTTAGCAATGTGTGCTTCGTTATCGATAAACCAATAAATCGCGTAGCCAATGACTTCCCTATCTCTTTCAACCACAAAAGAAAAGGATATTGAGTTATCCAAAATTTCGTGATAAAGGTGGTTTCTCGACCATGGGTCTCGAAATATCCTCGTTTCTAATTCCCAGACTTTGTTCAAATCCTGAAGCTGCATTTTACGAATAATAATCTCTGGAGTTGCAAGCCTGATTGTTTGTTCCGTGGGAGTCGTATAATTACTGTACACCATAATAAACTTTCCGCTTTGGAACAAATTCTTTTAAATAAAAAGGCTCGACCGATTCCAAATCCTCAAACTCTTTTGCCTTAATTCTCAAATACCCCAGCTCCGCTATGGTGAATGGAATTAACGTGGCAACCTCTGGCGGTGCGAATACAATTTTATTGTTTTTCAAAGTCAAATATTCTCTTTGTGGAACAGCTACGACCAGTGTTCTTTCTTCTAAAAAATTACCCAGTTCCTCAATATTAATAATTTGATAATCTGAACACCTCTGCAACGTCTCTGGGGTTCTATTATACAACGCAAAATAAGCTTCTCCTTCTTTAGCTTTGATAATTGAACAGATTTGACCGGTCCATAAATGAGCTTGGTAAGCCAAGGCGTCCAAAGTATTTACAGCAACCAGCGGAATGTCTAACGTGAAAGCTAAACCCTTACACACCGCAATACCGATCCTTAAACCAGTAAAAGCGCCAGGGCCAACGGAAACCGCAATGCCGTCCAAATCTTCCAAATCCCATTTCGTGTCTTCCATCAGGCATTGAATGGCTGAGACCAATCTCTCGTTATGAACATTTTTTTGATTCATACGATATTCGGCCACGAGGTGATTATCTTCTGATAAAGCTACGCCACAAATATGTGTGGCTGTTTCTACAGCTATGATTTTCATAGTTTACGAAACAAGATTTCCCTTCTATTTTCCAACCCGGTCTTAAAAAAATTCTTAATATAAACTTCAAATCTCTTTTGGGGTAAATGTTCCATAATTTTGTCAGCCCATTCAATCAGGCAGATGCCCTCACCGAAAAAATATTCATCGCAGCCCAATTCTCGCATCTCATCAGAATTCCGAATTCTGTAGAAATCAAAATGGTAAACAGGTACCCCACCGATATATTCGTGAATCAGTGTAAAGGAGGGACTGGTAATTTCGTCTTCCACATTCAACCCACGACAAACACCTTTGATAAAAACGCTTTTGCCACTTCCAAGCCCACCAATTAGTGCCACAACATCGCCGGGGTTAAGAGAACAAGCAAATTCCTCACCAATCCGTTCTGTTTCCTTTGGGCTATTAGAGATAATTCTATTTTCACTTCTCCCGTGAGTCGTCTTAAAGGGCCATCGGTTATTGCTTAACTTAACCACTGAGCCAGCCTTTGTGAACTGAACGGGTTTTTTGATTCTTAGTAACTATTCAGCCTGTCATTCCCGAACGCTTTCATCGGGAATCCATAAGTCATGCGATCTCCATACTATTTTGAATGTCAGCAAAACATGGATTCCTGCTTAAAACATGCAGGCATGACGACAGCCTGAATAGTTACGATTTTTAAATAAATTTTGATTTACGGAATTGAACTCGACAAAATAGAATTTAACCTAATATAACAAAATCATAAATAATAAGCAATGTAATTGCCTCCTCAGGCATAACCTCATTTTGGCTGCAAAGTCACCACCGGCAAAATCATTTCTTCCATCGATACACCCCCGTGCTGAAGACTATCTCGATAGTAGTTCAAATAGTAATGATAATTTGTGGGATAGACAAAATAGTAATCTTCTTTGGCAATTAGGTAGTTGGAATTAATACCACGCGATGGGAGTTTAAAAGTACTCGGGTCTTTTACAATGATGGCATGTTTCGGATCAACTTTCAGACTTTTGCCGAATTTGTATCGAAGGTTCGTGGAAGTTTCCCGATCCCCGATGACTTTAGCGCCGTGCATGCCACGCACGCTTCCATGGTCGGAAGTCACCACCACCGTACTTCCTCGTTGGCAGAGTTCCTTTAGAATTTGATAAATGTAAGAATGTTCAAACCAAGACTTGGTTAAAGAACGATAGGCCGCTTCATCAGGTGTCATTTCTCTCAGAACCTCGGAATCGCTTCGGCTGTGGGCCAAAATATCTACAAAATTTACCACTATCGCTACCAAAGGAATGTTGGAATAGGACGAAATTTTCTTAACGACGTTTCGCGCTTCATTAACGTCTAGAATCTTTACATATTTGGTTTTAGGTTTTAGTCGCAATCCTAAATCTTCCAACTGGTAATCTAATAATTGATGCTCATATCTATTTCGGCTGAGATCATCCTCCAAACCCTGAGACCAAATCTCAGGGTAACGTTCTTCGATTTCACTCGGAAAAAGCCCACTAAAAATGGCATTTCTTGAATAAGGGGTTGCGGTGGGCAAAATCGAAAAATAGATATCTCGGTTCACACTAAAATAAGGATACAATAATGGTTCGATTGTCAACCATTGATCCAGCCTGAGATTGTCTATTACTAATAGTACCGCATTTTTGTCTTCTTTCAAAAGTGGTACCACATACTCTTTCACCAAATCTGTTGACAGGGTTGGGCGATCTTCATTAATATTTATCCAGCTTGGGTAGTTCTTTTCGATGAACTTTCCAAATTTGACATTACATTCTTTTTCTTGATCCTTTAGTGATTGATTGAGTCCCGTATCTCTGTGTTGGTCCGTTTCAAGTTCCCAATCACAAAGCCTTGAATAAATCTTAATCCAATCCTGCCAAGTGAGTGGGCCTAATAGCTTGTGAGAAATTTCATTAAACTCTGAAATATAGTCTCTTGAAATTCGTTCACCGGTAATCTTTTTGCTTTCCAAAATTTTTTTACAAGTCGAAAGGATTTGGCTTGGATTTACCGGTTTGGTTAAATAATCATCGATTTTACTTCCAATCGCATCCTCCATGAGACTTTCAGCTTCGTTTTTGGTCAGCATCACCACCGGGAGAGACGGGAAGGCTTCTTTCATTTCGCCTAATGCGGTAAGGCCATCTTTACCATGCAGCATTTCATCGAGAAGAACCATGTCAAAAGTTTCTTTATTTATTAAAGCGAGGGCATCTTCAGCATTGGTCACAGGTGTAATCTGATACCCTCTCTCTTGTAAAAACATAATATGCGAGCGCAACAATTCTATTTCATCATCCACCCAGAGAATCTTGCCTTTAGTTGATGGCATTCTTTCACCGTCCTTTTGATTTTATTGGCGTTTCTAAAATAGCAATTTTTCGTACCATTGTCAATAACATTTTAGGGTAGCCTACGACCATGCTTTTGATATAAAGAAAAAAGGCCGAATCAAAAATTGACCCGACCTTTACCTTATACCCTATACCCTTATACCTTATATCCGCTCAGCCATAATCCAAGACTTCTCTTAAATCCGCGCTGGTCATTCTTCAATTACTCCTCCTCAACCAAATACACGGTAATTCCCCAATTGACAGGATCATAGGGTGGAGCCGCATTCCAATCGTTAAATGAATGCGACCCATCGGATTCATAATAGACTGCATATTCACCGGCTTTAAGCAAAATCGTTCCGTCAAACAATCGATTCTTTCTGGCACCGCCTGCCCGGTCAGTTTTGCGATAAGTCATCTCCCAGAGCACTCTACGCGTTTCGGCATCTTCAATCCAGCCGTAATCATACATTGTTCCATCGGAGCCTTCTCCAATAGCATAAATACGAATTTCGCTCTCCTTATCTAATGTAAAAGATTCTCTTTCAAATGCGTCATCACGGATTCTAACCAATTTGGCTAAAATCGAGTGATCTTCCTTCTCTTCGTAACCTACCACATCTTTAGGACGATAACCTCCATCCACAGCTAAGATAGTGATTCCCCAGCTATCTTGATCAGGGGGCGGGGTTGTATTCCAATCCCTGTAGGAATGCGAGCCGTCTGTGATGAAGTAAACAATATAACTTCCCTTATCAAAATGAACCACATCATCAAACAGCCGATTCTTCTCGCCCCCACCTGCGTGTTCGGTGTTGTAATACTCCATCTCCCAGACCCGCTTGTGGGATTTGGCATCCACAATCCACCCATAGTCAAACATCTCTTTTCGCTTCCCCTCTCCGATGGCATAAATACGCAGATCCATCGGTTTCTTTAATGTAAAGCCTTTCGATTTGAACTCGTCATCCCCAAGACGGGTGAATTTCACAATAACATTTTCCGCGGGTAGTTCCTCATAATCAAACAATTTAATATTGCGCAACATTGAAGGGTCTTGTACTTTCAACGTGAGGCCCCAGAACATCGGGTCATAAGGCGGGGAGGCATTCCAGCGGCCATAAGAATGAGAATCATCAGTGACAAAAAACGCCACATACCGTCCAGCAGGTAGGGAAATGACCTCATTGACCATTCTGTTTTTCTTTGAACCACCTGCGCGTTTTGAATGACGATAGCTTAATTTCCAGACCTTCTCTCTGGTTTTAGTGTTAATAATCCAGCCGTAATCAAAGGTGCCATCTTTTCTTACTTCTCCGATGGCATAAACCTGTACCTTCGCGGGCTTTGCAAACATGAAGCCTTGCCGCTTGTATTCATCATCCCGCAAAGCGGTCATCGAAACAAAAGCATCCTTTCTAAAAGCATCGTGCAATTCTGTTATGTCTTCTTCTGGGTAGCGTTTGCCCTTGCCCCAAACAACAATTTTGAACTTCTTCCATTCTTCTCGATAATCATCATAGAGATCTTCATAGTCATCTCGGTCGAAAATTTCATCAAGAATCCGCCCAACAAAATCTCCGAAATCCTCCTCATTCCCACGATAATAATGTGGAAACGATGAATAGTACACTTCGTAGGCACCCTTAGGCAGCGTGACCTGATCTTCATATTCTAAAAGCGTGCGGCTCTTTTTCTTGATCTCGGCCTCTTCCATTTCCCAGATAACCTCTCTGGTTCGGGAATCCAGAATCCAGGCTCTGGTGAACATGAATCCGTGCCTTCTGCTTCCGCGAAAACCCACAGCTTCAATCTGAACCTCCTGTTTCGCAGCCAGTCTAAAGCCTTCGACCCTAATCTCTTGCTGCAAGATGTCGCGGATTTCTGCTAAAACATCGTCTTGGGCCTGAGAATGTTGGGCAGCCAATAACAATCCGAGAAACACCACACAAGCAAGCTGTCTCATAAAATACCTCCAGTACCTCTCGTACTTAAAATATCCGATCGGCAGGTAATGACGTTTGCTGAAAACTTGGTATTTGAACTATTAGAACGTAGGATCGATGTCCCTCTTCCTTTAAGAATCCTTAATTCTTACGATTTTAAACGTAATTTGTTGCTTCATAAGTAACTATTCAGGCCTTACTGTCATGCCTCAGGCATCTTCCCTTGTAATAGCACTAATTGGCAAGCTTGCAACTTCTCGGGTTACGGAGGGAAGATTCCTAACGGAATGACACCTGAATAGTTACTTACCTGATTTAAGATTCTGCCCACCGACGCGCCAAAGTCGGCTGATGTAGCAGCTCAATCGAGACGAGTTGAGTTACACTGCGAGATCGCGCTTTCGGCTAACTGATCCAAAAGCTGACCTTCTTAACTGATTAAGATTACATTGGTTATTAAAGAGTTTCATACAATTATGAACCAATATCTTGCTAAAAATTAAGAGAAGGTCAGCTTTTTGCAGTATATTCAAGATTTATTTTGGGCCATTCATCTCCTCAGACCGTTTGAGCATTCTCTTGGCAATGAAATAATAAAGAATGAGTGCCAGGCCACCCATAACAAACATAACACCTATCGTTGCTTCATCAGAGATCGTGTAGGGGAAAAACTGAGCAATAAAAATAGCTAATCCAACGGCAATCAGAACCATGCCCCATTTCAAAGACGCAGGGACTTGATTTGCAAACGTATGAGCATAAAGATATTTGACACCCTCATTGACCATTTCTTTATCGATTAATTTGCGCCGAACGCTGTTATCTGCAACGATTTTTACAATAGTGACAATTGAAAAGAATACTATGGATACAATAACCGCTGCCAACAATTCACCAGACATGTTTGACTCCTTTTCTTAATTCAAATGTTTGATTATTCTATTAAGATTTCTGCTACATTTGACAGCCCAGTCCGACAAATGTTGCAGAATGATTAAGATTTTCACTTGACAAATATGAAATAATTGAACATATTGGTAAGGAAATGCCAGTTTAATACGACTCGTACGGAGGCTAAATCAGGAAATCTTATCTGCTAACTTGACCCGCAATTTTCTGTCTGCTTAGGCATTTCCAATACAGAATCATCACCAGACAATAACCATGTGTAATTTCTTACTAAGTACTTTGCAGCATTGGCCCATTTTTACTAGGTAAGAGTTAGGCTCAATTACGGAAAAAGAAAACACGCTTTTGAGCGCCATGTTCAGTAGTTTAGCTGTTGAATAAATGTACCATCGAGGGATTACTTGTAATCGGTTGTTTAGAAATCCTGATCTAATTTAATCGTATGGCTATGGATTTTGTTTCTTTTGAGCTGTTCAGCCAAATGGCAGAAGAGTTAGTTGGGCAAATTCCAGACAAATTTAAGAAAGGTCTTGCCGGAATCTATGTATCCCCCAATGAGGTTAGGGATGATGACATACCGGGCGTTTATGTGTTAGGCCATTACAATCATGGTGGTTATTATGAACCCTCGATAGACATTTACTATGGCTCCTTTCGAAAGGTCTTTAGAGGACTACCATCTTTGCAGCTTCAAAATGAACTGTGGGAGACTATTACTCATGAAATACGACATCACTTAGAAGAAAGCGCCGGGCTACTGGATTTACGCATCTTTGATCAGAGGCAGAAAGAATACTTTCGACTTCAACAAGATACCGGCTCATCTCGGGTAAAACTGCTTCCGACTCACCCTGTTTTGAATCTTAAGTCTATCAACAATCAGTTAATGGGAGACCTGATTTTGGAATCAAACAAAGCTCCTCAAAAAATCAAAGTAAATTTGTCTGGTTCAAAGGGCAGAAGGCAAATCCTCTTAATTGATTTTCCTAAGGGTATCATCCCAAATCAAGTAATAAAATTGAACTTAGTAGAACAATTCAGACAGGCAAAAGTGAATTCCGTGTATTTCCAAATTCATCCGTTTCGAAAATATCCCAATATTCGCACACTTTCTGGAAGGTTATGGTATCTCTTTGATCTACCCAACTTGAAAAAAGGCGATTTATTCGTTAAAGAAAAAGGCGCGAATGATAATCATTCATGGTCAGCCAAATTGGCAAATTTCAAAAGAATTGATGACGGTGCTTACTTTGATGTCTTTCTTAATTCTCGCTCCTTGAAAAAGGACCCAAAGGTTTATATAGCAAACTTCACGGTGGACCAAAAAGGAATAATAATTCGCTTCTCACCAGAAGACCTACATAACCCCGAAGGTACTTTCACAAAACACATTCCAAATAAATCAGTTCATAATTGTTTTAACAGCCAGGAGGTTTATTTAACCTTTCACCTTTTCTAAAATGAAAGACTTTTATTCGACACTTGGAATTTCTAGAAAGTCCGATCTTACTCAAATTAAGAAGGCATTTAGAGAAAAAGCTAAGCAAGTCCACCCCGACGCGGTCATTGCCGAGGAAGACAAATCTCAAGCCGCAGAGCAATTCATAGTCGTTAAAACTGCGTATGACATCCTCTCTGATCCAACAAAAAGAGCAGAATATGATGAAAAACTTCGCAGACAAGAAGAGTTGGAGAGAATCCGTGCTGAAATGCGAGGGAGGATTTCTAGAGATATGTCCTCTGTACTTGTCGAGTTCCAAACCATTATCGAAACAATTTATGAATATCACGAAGAGACAATAAGACGCTATAGGCACCGTCCGTTTACTGCCGAAGATTTCGGAATGAGTTCACAAGAGTGGCCTGGAACTGCGAGCTATACCTACCGTGATTATGAGAGGGCAAGGGACCATATCCGCAGGGAAACATTTTCCAGGTCTATTGGGGTGGTTGCCTATTGGACAGAAGGTCCGCTAACCTATGTACGTTTGGTTGATTCCAGTTGGAAAACGAGCGCCGCATCGCTTAAAGAAGCGGTTAGAAAATTAGCAAATTTGATCGGAGAGCAACTCGGCCGACAAATCAATCCTGATTTAGAACTCTCGGTATTAAAGAAATTTCCACAGGATCCACACGAGATGTATCCGCCTTTTGATATGTCTAAGTTAATTCTCCTCTCGGTTCTGATGGCCATAATTATCTATGCATTAAAAAATCCAGAACATTGGTTGTATGCTCTGATTGCTGGAATAGTAAGTTTAGTTGTTTTCACAATATGGCTGGGGGCAGTCAAATGATAGTTGTATATTAGGTTTTTCAAGCGGAAAGTAAAGTTGAATGGCATGAGAGAAATGAACGGTTAATTAATTACAAACTACAGGCACACCTAACTATCCATCTAGCCGTCAAGGATATGTTTTTCAATGGATTAGCTCAGTGCTCTACCGAAGCTTATTTTGAGATTGCAGGTCTGTGCCCTAAATACTTTACGGCTGATGCTACAGGGTAGATTTTGATTCCGTTCAAAAAATAATTTTGACCGTAGATAATTGAAGAGAATGGCAAGAAAATCTTACGAAAACACACGATATGGCATTGGCGAATGGTACGGTAGGCGTATTGAAACTATTGCCGCTTTGGATCGAGTTAAATACGCAAGAATAACCGGCATCAATAAACAACCTTGTCCTCATCGCCCCGAAAAGAACATGTGTAACAAGAGTGGTGGGGTATGCTCATTGGCTATGTACCGCAAAGAAGAGGATGGCACAGCTATCTTAGACCCTAGCACACCAGATCTCGTGACCTTATGCCCTATGCGCTTTTGGCAAAACTATACCATCTTCAGAGAAGTAGGACGTTCAATTCTGCACACAGACAAACCGGCACTGATTAAGGAAATAGGCTTTCTACAAAGTCTCGACAAAACAGGGAAAATTTTGGGTGGGACAGTCGGGAGGATAGATATGGTTCTTGCCAAGACTGACTCTCAAGATAGAATTGAAGAGTGGTGTGCTTTGGAAATGCAAGCCGTCTACTTCTCCGGCCAAGGTATGAAAACCGAATTCAAAGCTATTGAGGATGAACCGATTAGACTATTGTTTCCTACCGCAATTCGTAGACCCGATTACCGCAGCTCAGGTCCAAAGCGTCTTATGCCTCAACTGCAAATCAAGGTTCCTTCTCTACGTAGGTGGGGAAAGACGATGGCTGTCGTGATTGATATGTCATTTTTCGCCTCAATAGCACCTATGAAAAGAGCATCTCATATTTCAAATGCAGATATTGCTTGGTTTGTCGTCAATTACGATGGTCCTCAAGGAGAATTGCGCGTATCAGATGTAGTGCTAACAACACTTGAAAGCTCAGTCGAGGGATTAACCGCCGGTGAACCCATCACAAAGGATGAATTCGAAAAAGAATTATCGTCTTATTTGGCGACAAGAAAGGACAAGGTAATTAGGCTTTCGTGATTAAAAGCTCATAAATAACGGCATGATGTGTATTCTTCATCGGAACTTTTTCTATTGCAAATCCTTGAGCCGAAGCAAGATATTTGACCTCGTTTGTATCATCGTAAGTCATCAAAAACTTGCCATGAACTTCAGCCATTTTTTTAAAAAGTGCATAATGATCAATTTGACTAAACCTGTATAATCTCTTGCCAGCTTTTTTTCCGCCAGCGGTATATGGTGGATCTATAAAGAAGACGGCGCTTTTATGTTTTCTATATTTCTCGATAACGTCAAAAGCATCTGCTTCGACAAATTCAATTTTGCCACGGCAGCTATTGATTATCTTAATGCGTTTGACTAGGGTTTCTGGATACCAGCGAGAACTTAACCCTTTTCCGTTTTCGCCGGCCTTAACCAAACTTGCTCCGGGAGCAATTATGCCTCCTCTCTGTGTTCTGTTTTTTACAATCGTCCGGAATGCTCTTTCGCGCAAAGTTTTCGGTTCTGTATTTATTACTCGCCTAACGTTATCGAGGTTTATTTTGAAATCTAATATTTGTTCACATAGATAATCGGGTTCGCTGAAAATGGTGTACCATACAGAGGCTACATCCGGATCGAGTTCAGCCATGACGACTTTTTCTGCAAGATTCTCTACCGCAACTGTTAACGAAGTGATTCCGCCACCTGCAAAAGGTTCGATAAACAAAAATGGCCGAAAATCCAGTTTGGCTAGCCATTTCCTAACTTCCGGTACAAGCCAAGTTTTTCCACCGGGATACCGAAATGGACTTAACTGCTTAACCTTAGAAACATTTACTGGCTTCTTCTCAATTAAGGATTTAGCCGCTCTCTCGAGTACCTTGGCATTCTCTGCATCCTCGAAAAGAAACTTCATTGTTTCGAAAGCCCTTGAACAATGGTCGTGGACGAGTAATGATTTCCTTTTTACGCCTTGAGCAGCGAGTCTCGCATAACGCTTTCGTTGTCTTTGGGCCGCTGTATTATCACTAGCCATGTTGAAAATCCGTGAGTGTTTACGGTTCCAATATAGCTCATTCGACCAGCAAATGCAAGAGATTTTTTTTGATTTTGATAATTAAAGCTGACATGATGAAAATTCAACATTACATTACCCTGACGAAGGTCTCCGAATTTTTGGGCCGGTTTAGTAGCCTCTCGGAGCTGTTTTTTTTTAAAATCGAAAGTTCAGGGATCTGGTGTCCTTCACAGGTTATACTTGCGGTACCTGCGGGTAAAATCACTGCCCAAAATCAATTTGAAAATAAACGCTGCAACTTTACTTCCGCTTATTTGTCTAATAATTTGTGATGGACTGCAAACCCCTAATCGACAAAATCCTATCTGGAGATAAGAAGGCGTTCCAATCTTTGATTGAGAAATATCAGCGATTGGTTAGCCATATTGTTTTCAGAATGGTTTCCAATGAGTCGGATCGGGAAGATGTCTGCCAGGATGTATTTATTAAGGTTTATCAAAATTTGGCAACCTTTCAATTCGAATCAAAAATATCGACCTGGGTTGCGAAAATTGCTTATAATACCAGCATCAATTATCTGAAGAAAAAGAAAGTACCGCTTTTCGATGACTGTTTTTCCGAAAGCCAATCTATTGACGGCCATTTAGGCAACGTTACTTCGCCCGAGGAGTTTGCTGAGGATAGCGATTTAGCTCAACGCCTACAGAACGAGATAAACAAATTGCCTGTTCACTTCAGGACTATTCTAACGTTGTACCATCTCGATGAGATGAGTTATGCCGAAATCGTAGAAATCATGGGATTACCCCAAGGCACCGTTAAAAGCTATCTGTTTCGGGCCAGAAAACTTTTGAAGAACCGATTGATATCTAAATTTCAACTGGAGGAATTATGGCACTAAGACATGTAACAGATGAGGAGATACAGGAACACCTGGAAGGGAAGCTTTCAATGGAGAACCATTGGATTCCAACGCATCTCAAAAATTGTGATTTCTGTAAAAAGCAATTAAGTCAATACGAAAACTTGTATAGAGCTTTAAACAAAGAGATAGATTTTAAGCTGTCGCCCAATTTTTCTCAATCCGTTATTGCAAGACTTCATGAAGTTTCTGCGGGAGCATTTAGCTTACGAATTTGGCATATCGTCCTCTCTGTTCTTGGACTCATGAGTGGGGTGGGGACCACTCTTTATTTTCTCGAATTAAAGCCTTTGTTGAGGATATCTACTCAGTTTGGTAGTGCTACGCAAGAATATTTTAACCTAGAGGTGTTTGCAACTATTAAAGATTATTTTTCAGGCTTAAATATGAATATGAGTCTGCTCGGATTTGCCATATTAATCATACTGGTCATGAGTGCCATTGACCACTTTATCATCCAATCAAAAGACAAACTCATCTCATTTATTAGATAAATTAGGGACTAAGGGTACTAGGCCTTTTCGCAGACTGCGCTGCGAAAAGGTGGCTCACGCAGTAAAGCGAAAAGGAAATCCGAAATACGAAGCACGAAATTCTAAACAAATCCCAAAAAACACAAGCAGAAATGACCAAAACCATAAGAGCCGAGATTGTTTGGAACATTTGAATTTTTCACCCCGTTAGATACAGGATTATCTAACAATAGTGGCCATATTATTTAATGTGTTATCTAACGGGGTAAATTTCGGTATTATTTCGGATTTCGATATTCGGATTTAGAATTTAAGCGTTTCAACATATCGACAAAAAATGGTCGATGTATGCTGACTAAGCGCCTAAAGCTCTACCCACTTTCTACCATCTTCAGCAATGAATTCATCAGCCGCGTAGGGTCCCCAGGTCCCTGCCCTATAAGGGTGAATGTGCGGGGCTTTACCAGACGCCCAACCTTCCAGTATAGCATCAACGAAGGTCCAGGCCGCCTCGACCTCGTCGTGTCGGATAAAGAGGGTGCTGTCGCCTAATATTGCATCCAGTATCAAGCGCTCATAGGCTTCGGGAGGTTCCGCATCAAAGACCTTGTCATAATAAAATTCCATATCTGTGCGCTGTAAGATCATGCTTGGCCCGGGTATCTTCAGACCAAAGGTCAAACGGATTCCTTCATGTGGCTGAACGCGCAAAGAGAGCGTGTTGGGCTGCATTTGATCTCCCTTGACATGGTCGCTGTGTCCGGCATGGCCGAATAAAGCTAAAGGCGGCTGCCGAAATTCAATGGTAATTTGAGTCATCCGTTTGGCCAAGGCTTTTCCCGTACGGACATAAAATGGCACCCCAGCCCAGCGCCAGTTGTCGACATGCAGTTTTAGTGCCACATAGGTCTCTGTGGTAGAATTCGGGTTTACATCAGGCTCCGACAAATAATCGGGAATTGGCTTTCCATGTATTGTTCCGGCTGCATACTGTCCACGCACACAGTGCTGTTCTACCTCGGCGGGTAAAATGGGTCGGAGGGCACAGAGCACTTTCACCTTCTCATCGCGCACCGCGTTGGGCGCAAAGGAGGCAGGCGGTTCCATGGCTACCAACGCTAGAAGCTGTAGAATGTGGTTTTGCACCATGTCACGAAGGGCACCAGATTGGTCATAATAGCCCCCACGCCCTTCGACACTCACGGCTTCCGCTACCGTGATTTGAACATGATCTATGTAGCGGCGATTCCAAAGAGGCTCGAAAATACTGTTGCCAAATCGGAACGCCATGATATTTTGCACAGTTTCTTTACCGAGATAATGGTCAATACGATAGACCTGACTCTCATTTAAGATTGACTGGATCTGCCTATTTAAGGTATGGGCTGATTGCAGGTCGTGTCCGAATGGTTTTTCTATGATTACACGAGTCCAGCGTTCCTTGTCATGATGGTCGGCAATGAGCTCGGCTTGACCAAGCATCTTGACCACGCCAGCAAATACACTTGGAGGTGTTGAAAGATAAAAAAGACGATTCCCATTTCCTGGCGCTATTCCAACTTCTTCGTCAAGCTGGTTGAGTAAATTCTTCAGACCTCTAAAGCCTTCGGGATCATCGTAATTTGCTGAATGGTAGAAGAGTCGAGCAGCAAAGTCCTGCACCTCCTTTGAGCCTTCAGTAGGTTTAGATCTGGAAAACTTCTTAAGGGCCTGGATCATTTCAGTCCGAAATTGTTCATGAGATTTTTCACGTCGGGCAAAGCCAACAATTCTGGTTTTTGGCAGAATTAACTTTTCATGCGCAAGTTGAAACAAAGCTGGAATCAATTTGCGTTTGGTAAGATCACCCGACGCACCAAAAATAACGATGGTGCTGGGAGTTTTCTGTTTCATTGATTGCTCCTTGATTGATTAAAATCCAATGACTAAATGACCAATTATGAAAATCTAAATCAAACCCTATTCTGAATTGCGATAGCTGCGTCCGAATCGAGCATCCAGTGAACCATTCCGTTTTCCGGATGAATCAAAGATGCTGGAAGTTCTTTGGTTGGTTGTTCAACACTCATGATCCGTCTGACAATCTCTGATTTAGAACTCCCAGAAACAAGGAAAATGATCTCTCTGGCGGCATTCAGTACCGGCAGTGTTAAAGTTACCCGCCAGGTATTTAACTTTGGCACAAATACCGCGGCCACAGGTTGGCTGTTCTCGTTTAGGACATCGGTGCCAGGAAAAAGTGACGCGGTATGACCATCCCCTCCTACTCCGAGCAATATTAAATCAAAATGGGGCGGCATCTCTTTGAAAAGGCCATGTAATCCTCTTGTGTATTCTTCAGCAGCTTGCCTTGGCGCCATTTCTGCTGGAATTCGATGGATATTTTCTGCTGGTATGGCTATATGATCAAGCAAGGAATGCTTCACCATACCGTAATTACTCTCTGGATGGTCAGGCGGTACGGTTCGTTCATCGCCCCAAAATAGATGCACATTATTCCAGCTCACATGATTCTTAACGTGTTCCTTTGCCACTAAAGAATAAACATCCCGCGGGGTATTTCCCCCAGCCAAAGCCAAATAACAAACTCCCTGTTGGTAAACAGACCGGTTAATAGCATTAATTATTTTTTCAGTTACTGCTTTAACCAGCTCTGATTTTGACGAGTAAACTTGAATATTTCTTTCCATAGGGCCACTTATTCCCTCATCAATGTGATAGCTCTTGTGAGCAAAACCGAACAAACTCTAAGAATTCTCCCGAACAAATCGTTCGGCCAAAGTCACGTCGTCAGCGCTGCCAATGTACATTGGCGTACGTTGATGCAGCTCTTTTGGTTGGATATCCAAAATGGGCTCGGTTCCAGTACTGGCTCGGCCGCCAGCCTGCTCAGCCAGCAATGCCAGAGGCGCGCACTCATAAAGAAGCCGCAGCTTTCCGTCCGGTTTCTTTTTATCGCTCGGATAGATATAGATACCTCCTTCCAGCAAGATTCGATGAAAATCAGCCACGAGGGAGCCCACGTAGCGCAAGGAGTAAGGTCTGCCAGATGAAACATCAGCCTCGCAAAGATAATCGATCAACCTTCGGGTGGATTCGAACCAGTTTGAGCGGTTGCCCACATTGATGGCGTAGGTCTTGCCTTGAGTCGGCATTCGAATATTTTCATGTGAGAGGATAAACTCGCCCACTCCTGGATCGAGTGTGAATCCGTGGACGCCATCACCAGCGGTGTACACCAAAATCGTACTTGGCCCATACATAATATACCCACCTGCAACTTGGGCTGAGCCCTTTCGCAATAGATCCTCCTCCGGTGTTTCATCCAGCATTGCATCCCGTCGACGGTGGATGGAGAAGATCGTACCTACCGCGCCATTAATGTCGATATTAGAAGAGCCATCCAACGGATCAACCAGCAACGAATACTTGCGTCCTTTACAGCTCCGGCTCAATCGTGCTACGTCCTCGATCTCTTCGGAAATGATTTCACAAACCAATTTACTGTACTCCATGACATCCAAAAAGACTTTGTTCGCAAAATCATCCAGCTTCTTGACCGACTCGCCTTGGACATTGGTTGCACCTGTCAGGCCAAGGATATCCACCAGTCCAGCTCGTCTCATCTCATTAGCCACTATCTTTGCAGCGGTCGCGATTTGCGACAGTAATATGGAGAACTCCCCGCTGGCCTCTGGATAAAGTTCCTGCCGCTCCATGATGAAGCGGGTTAAGGTCATACCTTTGTTATACATGTTCACATCCTCTCTTGATCTGCTTTGCTACCTAGTGTTTGAACGAAAACAGTCTTTTCCTGTCATTCCCGCATGCTTTAAGC
>JBHIAW010000043.1:0-18068 GCA_046758765.1 bacterium | reverse complement strand
TGAATAATATGTCAAAGAACGGTTGTTATTTATAATATAACATATAGGATGACACAGATGACACGGATTTACACTGATTTTCTATGACTTAAGGATTCGATTTTATTCTATTTCATTGAAGTTAAGTAAAATAAATGATGGTGGTTTATCAATGATCCAATCACATCGTCTATGCTTTGCAATGTGATTTTACAGAAGATTATGGGTAATGGATGCATTTGAGAAAATACAGACTTCATTCGGCATAATTTGGACCGCCAAAATTAATTTGACAGATTCTAGGACAAGCAGAACTAAAAATCCGTGAAAATCTGCCTGATCCGTGTCATCCGTGTTCAAAGGAGTATAATAAACTACCGTGAGAGAATCGCTAACACGCACATGTCGGGATTGCTTTAGATATTGGAAACGTTGCTACTGTTTCCTAAGAGTTCGCGCAACAAAAAAAATGTTGCTTTGAAGGTCGGAAACGTTGCTCCCGTTACCTGCGAGAGGGATTTCGCAGCGTAACTCAACTCGTCTCGATTGAGCTGTTTACCTCAGCCGACTTTGCCGCCTTGGTGGCCAGCATCGCAAACGAGGACGTGTTGCATTACAAGCCTGGCTACGTTGAGCGTTTCCTGAAAGAAGAAATAGAAATAAGAATCCCTTGTTTCAGTCGTAAAAATTGTCTAAATTTCTTACATGCGAGTTACAGAAATCTTTTATTCCATTCAGGGGGAATCTAGGTTCGCTGGGCTGCCGTGTGTATTTGTGCGCAGCACGGGTTGCAATCTACGATGCGTTTGGTGTGATACCGATTATGCTTTTTACGGCGGACAGGATATGCCGGTGGATAAGATCATCGAGAAGGTAGAAAGCTATGGCTGCAAATTGGTGGAACTCACTGGAGGAGAACCTTTGCTGCAAAAGGATATTTATGAGCTAGCTAACCGACTATTGGAGAAGAATTATACCGTGATAATTGAGACTTCTGGCGAACGCGATGTTTCAAAGCTGGACCCACGCGTTATAAAAATCGTGGATATTAAATGCCCAAGCAGTGGCGAATCCCAAAAAAATCGCTGGCAGAATCTTGAGTACTTAACCCCTCAAGATGAGGTAAAATTTGTGGTAAAAGATCAAAAAGACTATAAATGGGCCGTAGATGTTGTTAAAAAACATAATCTTGAAAATCGAGTCCAGTTGGTTTTTTCACCTGTGTGGGCTGAACTTGAATTACTGGATTTAGCTCAGTGGATTTTGCAAGACCGTCTCAAGGCACGCTTTCAGGTTCAGCTTCATAAATTTATTTGGTCACCTGAGAAGAGGGGTGTATAAAAGGTGGTATTTAGCATCTGAAAAAGGGTTGTTAAGAAAGAGTTGATATCCAGAATTATTTGAGGGATTATAAAACATCCTACGTATTGTTAAGTGTTTCAAAGTCTAAAATTCATGAGTCGTTTTTAACCGCGAAAATATTGAAACGCGAAATCTAATGGATAAATAGAATAATGGGATGGGCATTCAGTCATGTGCCTTCGGCGTCATTGAGAAAAATACTCAATTAAATATTCGTGGAAATAAATAATGACTTAGTGACAGCAAAGCGAAATGACTTAATGACAAATGACTTAATGAATTTTAATCTATATTCAGAAACGTCTTCTCAACGAATAAATATTAAGATTAAAGTAATGTAGCTTTATGCCCTTTATTTATTCAGACCGCTATTTTGCCGACATTGGATTTCATGTTTTTCCTGTCATTAAATATCGACTCGTTTACCAAAAATTGGTCAATGAAGCAGGTCTTACAGCAGAACAATTCATTGCTCCAAAACCAGCCACGCATGATGAATTGCGCCTGGTTCACACATCGGAATATTTGGAAGATTTAACCACTTGCGCCTGGACCCCTCGCACTTCGTACTCTGAACTGCCGATCTCAAAGGAAATCATCGATCTTTTTGTTTTGGCAGCCGGCGGGACTATCTTAGCGTGTCGAGAGGCCCTGAACCACGGCTGGGCAGTGCACTTAAGTGGAGGTTTCCATCATGCCTTTGCAGATAAAGCTGAAGGGTTTTGCTATTTAAATGATTTGGCTGTCGGGGTAAGAGTCACTCAAAAACAAGGTTTGGTTCACAAGGTCGCAATTATTGACTGCGATCTTCACCAAGGAAATGGCACCGCAGTGATTTTTCAAGGCGATGAGACCGTTTATACCTTTTCTATTCATCAAAGAGATTTATATCCGATAAAAGAAAAGAGTGATCTGGATATCCATTTGCCTATTGGGGTTTCAGATAAAGAGTATATGAGCTATCTGAAGCAAACGATACCCAATATCTTAAGCGAATTTAAACCCGAATTGGTTTTGTATCAGGCGGGTGCTGATCCGTACAAAGAGGATCAACTCGGAAGCTTAGGATTAACCATTGAGGGACTCCAAAAACGTGATGAATTCATTTTTGAAGAATGCAAAAAAAGAGACATTCCGATTGCTGTGACCCTGGGGGGAGGATATGCCTTCAATACCGATGACACGGTTCAAATCCATTTTAATACTTGTAGATTGGCCCCGGAAGTATTTAGCTGAAACATAAATGGACCTGGTTCTGGCTTCCGCTCTCTCTTGGAATTGATCTGATTAGTTTGGAGGGACTCAAAATCGACGATTGTCGATTGACGATTGATTATTGAGGGCTTACCCGCAAATTTTTGAAGCCCCCCTCGTGGGTGAGCCGCTGCCCTTCGTGAAGGGTGTCAAAACCGGCCCACAACCCTTTGTGCTTGAACCACCTTTAGAAACGAACCGAGTTTACAACACAGGAGGGAAGCCAAACTTTGACTTGAATTTGATCAGCCGGGCTATTGAGTATTTACCTTATCTTATCTAACACCTTTGATCAATTAGGATGCATGGGAATCGGTCGAGGTAAAGCTAAATTCGGATTAGTTGAAGTAGCATCCCTGGCGGAAGAGAGGCAGCCCATATACGACGGCGAAACCAAGACGCTATTCTCTAATTATCATATTATCAGATTGGAAAGTTTCAACAGGGATGTTGAGTCCTTAAGCCGCCTGACCTTACCATAACAGAAGTATTACTGAAGTATGAAATTTAACCTTGTTTTTTACAGCATATTTCTTTACATTAAAAAAGTTTGCCTATCCAACCATTCCTTTAACCCGTAACGCTCACTTTTTAGTGATGATTGGACAAACAATTTCACACTACAAAATTCTCGAAAAACTCGGCGAAGGGGGGATGGGTGCAGTGTACAAAGCCGAGGATACCAAGCTCAAGCGTATCGTTGCACTAAAACTTCTCACGTCTCAAGCCGTGGGGGATGAGGAAGAAAAGAGACGGTTTGTTCATGAGGCACAAGCTGCGGCAGTATTGGATCATCCTAACATTTGTACTGTTTACGAGATTGACGAGGCAGGGGGTCAATCCTTCATTGTTATGGCCCACATCGATGGGCAAAGTCTCAAGGAGAAGATCGAATCCGGGCTGCTGAAGTTGGACGAGACTCTTGATATCGCCATTCAGGTGGCTCAGGGCTTAGAAGAGGCCCATGAAAAAGGAATCGTGCACCGGGATATTAAAAGTGGCAATATCATGGTGACCAAGAAGGGCCAAGCCAAGATCATGGATTTTGGCTTGGCGCAGTTGTCTGGCCGAACCAAGATTACCAAAACCGGGACTACTCTTGGGACCGTGGCCTACATGTCGCCCGAACAGGCGCAAGGTCAAACCGTCAATTGCCGGACAGACATCTGGTCCTTGGGCGTTGTGCTATATGAAATGACCACAGGACAATTGCCCTTCAAGGGCGATTACGACCAGGCGGTGGTGTATTCGGTCTTGAATGAAGAACCTGAGCCGATTACCGCTTTGCGAACGGGCGTCCCGATGGAATTAGAGCGAATCGTTCTTAAAGCACTATCGAAGAGCCCAGAGGAACGCTATCAGCATGCCGATGAAATTCTGACTGATTTGCGGCGTATGAAAAAGAGTCTGGCAGCGAAACCAGAGCGGCACATATCTGCGGAGGTAGAACCGAAAGGGCGAAGGTGGTTGGCTTCCCCTATCCTCTGGACGATAGTAATTGTATTGTTCGGCTTAGCCGGTGGAGTGCTGCTTTTCTATCCTACTAAGACCATCCCTTTTTCCGAACGAGATTGGATCCTAATTACTGATTTCGAAAATCTCACAGGTGAAGAAATATTTGATAAATCCCTGAATGCTGCTCTTACCGTCAGTATTGAACAGTCGAGATACATCAATGTATTCCCAAGACGAAGGGTTGAAGAAACTCTCAAGCGTATGAAGAAAGCAGAAGCCAAGAGAATAGATGAAGTTATTGGGCGTGAGATTGCCGAGCGAGAAGGCATAAAGATGTTGCTCTTACCTAGCATTAGCCGTGTAGGTGAAACCTATGTACTCACAGGAATCATTCAGGAGCCCATCACCGGTTCATATCTTAAAACGGAGATGGTTCGAGCTCATGGCAAAGAGGAGGTATTGAACGCTCTGGATGAACTGGTGAATAGGACTCGTCAAGGCTTGGGAGAAACAAAAGCCGCTATCTCTCAGCAGAGCAAACCTCTATCAAAGGTTACCACTTCCTCTCTCGACGCGCTTAAGCAGTACTCGATAGGAGAAGAAAATCAGAGGCAGGGAAAAGTTAATGACGCATTGCTCCATTATGAGAATGCTGTTCAAATCGACAGCACGTTTACAGTTGCGTTGGCAGCGGTGGGTATGCTTGAGTTTGAATATCACGATCGCGAGAAAGGAAAGAAGTACCTGTCAAAAGCGATTCGGCATTTAGATAACTTGACTGACCGAGAAAGTTCTGGTGTTCGTCTTGCCTATGCTATCGCAGTCGAAAACGATCTGGAGAAGGCTGTCGGAATCTGCAAAACGTTCATTGCCGACTATCCAGATTTGTCCTTAGTTCACAATAATCTGGGTAGGATCTACTACTTTATGGGACGGTATGAGGAGGCGGTCACGGAGTACAAAGAAGCGCTGCGCACAGAACCAACGCTAATGATCGCCTACAATGGCGTGATCACTATCTATCTCTGGCAATTGGGGGAAGTAGATTCTGCACTCGTATGGCTTAGACGGCAAATGTCATATGAGCCGACGAGTGTCTGGCCTTACGATAATCTTGGATGGGCTTACTTAGGTGTGGACAGCCTCGAACAGGCAGTCGAAGCCTTTAGCCGTGCACTCGAGATCGACCCTCGCTTCATCCTTGACCTCTACCGCCTTAGCCACGCCTACAGACTGCAAGGCCGGTATCAAGAAGCACTTCAACCTCTCCAAAAGATACTTGAAATAAATTCAAATGAATCGACCGCCTATTACCAGTTAGGAATCCTGTATCAACTCTTGGGAAATGAGGATGAGGCGCGTAGAAAGTTTGAACGGTTTCGCAAAGATGCGGAGAAAAGGATAGGCGAGGATCCAGACAATGGGGAAAATTATATCTCTTTGGGCCTGGTGCTTACCCGTTTGGGAGAAAGAGAGCAAGGTTGGAAGATGGCAGACAAAGCTCGGGAAATGGAGTCTACGAGTCATTTTGGATATGCACAACTGCTTGCTGTTCTGGGGAAGAAGCAGGAGGCGATAGATCATTTAGAGCTGCAGGTGGAACAAGGATATCGCAATTACATTTGGATGAAAATTCACCCGGACCTGCAGATGTTGTACGCTGAACCCAGATTTAAGGAATTGATGAATAGGGTTCTAAAAAGATAACTTCTTGTGCCGGTTCACAACAAGACGATTGTTAAACCTCAGCTTCTGCCTGTCTTTGTAATTCTTTATTAATTTATTACTTATGATAACTTTGTGTACTTTGCATCTAAAGTATTCGGGTTCGGTGTTTTCTGTGTGATTCGGTGTTTAGTTTCCAGACTTAGGATGAACAAAGGTTCCACTGCGGCCCCCGCTTTTTTGGGCTAAATAAATCTCTTCGATAACCATCTCTTTGTCCACTGCCTTACACATGTCGTATATGGTGAGCGCGGCGACCGCGACGGCGGTCAAGGCTTCCATTTCAACGCCGGTTTTGCCCACACACACCACTCGGCTTGCAATTTCAATGCCTTCAGAGGTTAATTTCAAATTCACTTCAACATGGGTTAAAAGGAGGGAATGGCAGAGCGGGATCAGCTCATGGGTCTTTTTCGCTGCCATGATTCCAGCAATGCGAGCAGCTTGCAGGGGGTCGCCTTTTTTCATCTTGCCGGTTTGAATCAAATCCAATACCTCTTTTGACAGCTTTACAAAACCCCGGGCAGTCGCTTCCCTTGCGGTGTCAGATTTCTGAGTCACCTCTACCATTTTTGCCTGGCCTTGGTCGTCCAGGTGGGTCAATTTATTAGAATCTGATTGTGCCAAGCGAACTCCTTTCAAAAACTAAAATCAATGAATAACTCAATCTCAATTATTTATGAACCGCAGAGAACGCAGAGGGCGCAGATGTTTTTATTAAACTTAATTAGAACTATCAGAAAACAAATCAAATTTGAAAAGGCACACCGAATAGTGAGCGATAAGCGATCCCTAAGCCGTCACCGGAGCATTCTCTCTAAGTTCTTTAACCAGCGCCTCTACAACCTTTTTATAGTCGCCGGTCGCAGCATAAATCTTTTTCTGGCGTTTGAAACTGGGGCCGACTTTCATGATGTCCCGAACCCGCATCATTTCGTCATGGCTGCCGAGCCGTTTTGCAACCGGAGACAGGGTTTGCAAAAGGCTTTCTATATCTTCTGTCAGGGATTTTAAATTTCCCTCTTCATCAGTGATGATTTCTGCATCGACAGACCAACGAGCGGCCCGCCATTTATTTTCCCTGACGATCCAGTGACGATGTATGGGCAGATACATACCCTCATCGTACTGTTCGCTAAGCCAAACCACTAATGCTTGAATGAAGGCGGTCACGGCGATGGTTTCGTCCATCGTCGGGAGGCCATCACACACTCTTAGCTCGACCGTGCCAAATCCGGGGTGTGGACGAATATCCCACCACACTTCTCGAATGCTTTCGATGGCCTTGGCATTGACTAAAGTAATCATGAACCGTTGAAATTCCGCCCAATTTAACAAACGATAGGGTAAACCCGCGGTGGGCAGAGTTTCGAAAATCTTCACTCGAGTCGATGCCAAACCGGTGTCGTTCTTGTCGAAAAAGGGCGAACTTGCTGACAAGGCCAAAAGATGGGGCAAAAAAGTAGTAAGAGAATTAAAAATGGCGATGGCCTTTTCACCACTCGGTATGCCAACGTGCACATGCAGCCCAAAGATCATCAGTCTTCGGGCCGGCCACTGACATCGGTCTACCAGCATGTGGTAGCGATCCTTGGGAGTAATGTCTTGTTCGGCCCACTGGGAGAAAGGGTGGGTGCCAGCGCTGGCTAACTCATATCCCAATTCGTCGCATAATTTTATCAAGTCATTCACCCGCTCAGTCAAATCCATACGTACGGCTGCGATGTTAGAACAGATATCCGTATTCAACTCTATGGTGGATTGAATAAGCTCCGGCTTAATATGCTTATCGTTGTTGGTCTTTGCAAGAATTTGCTGAGCCCCAGATACCAAATTTTTTGTCTCCGGATCAATGATTTGCAATTCTACTTCAACTCCAATCGTAGGATTTGGCGAGCCATTGAAATTGATTTTCATTGTTGCCTCCTGAAAAGAATAAACCCTAAAAAGTTAACAAATATTAAATAGTTTGTCAATATTTTTGTTTTGCGATTATGTTATCAATGAAATATTTATTTAGTGATCAAAAATACTTGACTCTTAAGCGAATTTTGATTATTTTAGATTGGCTCACCGACATGGCTCAAGTTCAGGAATTCGTTTTATCTATATTTGTGTATGAAATTGCAAAAATAGAGTAGATGTTTTTCCCTAACGTCAAACCTAGAAAATTTACGATTACGCCTTACTTTTACGTTAATAAAAGTGAACAAGAGGAGGAGAGGAAACATAGAATAAAATTTAGGAGATTGAGACGTCGAACGCCTCAAGCACAAAAATCTGTTGTGAGATTGGTTATTTTAGCCATATTTCTCTTGTTTTTCTTGATTTATTTTTGGGGACTTGTTAAACAAGAGCAGCGCACTTTTAAGATCGAAGATATTAGAATAGAAGAGGCCCCGAGCAACCAATAGCCATATAAACTGCAACCTTGAATATCAAAGGAACGGTGTCCGAACGGAATCAGGCAAAGCATGATTTGAACCATGCTGAACGAAAACCCGGAGTGGTCCCTGGAAAACCATCCCCCTCGCTTTCCAAGAAGAGTGAACATAAGTTTCAACATCTCATTTCCTCCCTATGGCAAAAGAGCGTAGAAATTTTTAAGTTCCTTCCCATTAGATTTAAATTAAGTTTAATTATTGGAACCATTGTCGTTTTTGTGGTGACCACTTTTGGCTTAATCGTGTTGCACAGCCAGAAGGTAGCTTTGATGAATAGCGTGACCCAGGTGTGTAATGCACTTATCCAAGGCCTATCTGAGAACGTTAAGGGAGATTTATTGTTAGGCGAATATGACAAAGTTATAGAGGCTGTTCATAGATTTAAGAAAACTCAAATAGAGGGATTAGAGCAAGTCGCTGTTCTCAATCATAAAGCCAAGTTGATTGCTCAGTTTGATAAAGAAGGCAAAGAAATCAGATTTGTTAATCAGGCGGATCTCCTTAAGCTTAGGAATCTCTCTATAGTGGAGAAACCATATCAGTTTGAATATTATTACCCGATCATGACACAAGTGCGTGAAGGCGGCAGCACTAAGAACATAGTTTTGGGAGTGGTTTTTGTAAGCTTTTCGAAAAGTTCCATACTAGCGCCGATTCAAAAAGCGCGCAACTTCGCTTTGGGCGCGGCCCTATTTATTATGCTATTTTCAATATTAGTGATCAATTTGATTGCAAGAAAAATGGCCCATCAAATTCAACTGCTTTCAGATGGTGCGCGCGAAGTACGCCGAGGAAACCTTAATGTTCATATCACGGTTAGCTCCAAAGATGAATTAGGGCAGTTAGCTCATGAATTTAATAATATGATCCAGCATTTCCGAGAAAAACTACACATGCAAAAATTTGTTTCTAAACTAACTGTTCAAATGATTAGAGATACAGTTCGGTCAGAGGGTAAGCAATCTAAGGCCATTATTCAAGAAGTTGCCGTATTTTTCTCCGATGTAAGAAATTTCTCCTCGGTAGCCGAAAAATTGAACCCGGAAGAAATTGTCAAACTTATTAATATCTATTTTGATTTGCAGACACGCATCATTGAAAAACATCATGGAATTGTTGATAAGTTTATGGGAGACCAGATAATGGCCATTTTTCAAGGTGAAAACATGGCAGATAATGCTTTGCGAGCCGCAGTAGATATCCAAAAGCAGTTGAGAATTCTCAATCATGAGAGAAAGGCTAAGGGAGAGGTTGCGCTTGAAATGGGTATCGGAATAAATAATGGTTCAGCCATTATGGGGCACATGGGGTCAACCCATCGTATGGATTACACGGTTATTGGCGATGTCGTGAATGTAGCTGCGAGATTGTGCTCACAAGCGCAGGCAGGCCAAATAATCACATCACTTGAACTAGCAAGAAAAGTAAATGGCTCCTACCCAACAACCAGGCTAAAATCCATTTCAGTCAAGGGCCGGAGCAAGTCCGTTAAGGTTTGTGAAGTTGATTATAATCGAGACATATTGATGTAGTTCTGCACAGGCTCTGGTTTTCGAACCATATAGAAACTCTGTTCACATGACTAAGCGAACACGTTGTTTTGTAATGAGAATAAGCTTTAGTTTTCTTCAGCTATGCATAAGATTCTGGTAACTGCCTGCCTACTGGTAACGATAACTTTATTTCATTCCATCCTTTTTAGTCAATGGGAAGTTGAGAATTTTGCACCTGGTTCAAGAGCAGTTGGCTATGGTGGTTCCTTAGTGGTTCAAGCCCGTGACCCTTCCGCTATATTTTGGAATCCAGCCGCCCTTTCCGGATTGAAAGGCAGGGGATTCTTACTAAGCATCAATGAACCGTTTGGGTTTAATCTGGTGAGTCTTACCCAATTCGTCCCTCTATATGGAACTTATGGCATAGCCTTGGCTCGCATTCCCACACCGAATGAAAGTGTAGATAGAGGAACGATTGCATGGGGACGTAAGATTGTTCGGGGTTTTTCTATCGGCAGCAATTTCAATATTGAAAAGCGTAAGAACGATTTGTTTGCGGCTGCGAGTATAGGATTTTTGCTTGGAAATTCCAACGTGGGCACCTTGGGCTATAACTGGCGAGACCTTACTAATGCCGAGCTATTAGATAAACTTAATTTTGGGGTCACCATTCACAATATTCCTCTAAGTGACAAACTTTTTGAGACCTCAGCCCTGTTGGGCTTTAGCTATATTTTCCCATCGATTCGGTTATTACTTAATGCCGGCTACCATATTTCAGAAGAGAACAACACCGGCCATCTTGGATTAGGTTTTGAACTGACGCGGAATTTAACCATATTTTCTGGCATCGAAGAATGGGAGACTAATAAGGTGGGAGTTGGATTTAGCTATACCCATGATAATTTTATTTTTGATTTCACTTATGCAACCGAATTTGAGAGGATACTGTTCACATTTTCGGCTAGAATAAGCCCAAGTCCTGAAGTTTTGGCTGAGCCATATTATGAAAGAGGTTCAAGTTATGTAAAATCAAGAAATTATAAATTAGCCACAAGGGAATTTAAGAAGTTTCTGTCCTATGAATTGAACGAATCCAAAACGGATACCGCTCGACAAATCGTGAGCGTCTTACAAAAAACAGTGGCGAGACTCCAAGTTAAGGTTGATTCTCTTTTTTCAATTGCGGAGAAGCTACTGTCCCAAGATGAGCCTCGGTATCTGAGAGCGGCACGTGTTTTTATTAAGATTCTAGAATTGGATAAAGACAATCTAGAGGCCAGTCGGAAATTAGCCACCATCAAACCCGTGGTTGATGATTTTGTTAACAGATCTTTCGAAGAAGGTATTAATGAATTTGATTCAAAAAGATATTTTGCCGCAAAAGAGATATTCAACCGGGTGCTATTATTTGATAAGGATAATGATGTGGCCTTAAATTATTTGTCTGAAATCGACAGAATCTTAGATGATTTAGCAGAGGAATATTTTTACCGCGGTGTAGGGTATTATCGGCAAAAGAGCTATATTAAGGCCAAACAAGAATTCCTTCGGGCATTGCAACATAACCCCGATTTAGGAGAAGCAAATAGCTATTTGAAGCGCACAGATAAAAAATTTCAAGAACTTCGGAAACGAATCGCAAATCTGTTTCAAGCTGGCCAAAAATTTGAATTAAGGGGCAAATACGTGGAGGCCGCGAACAAATATCTGCAAGTTTTAAAACTGGAGCAGAAGAATCAAGAAGCTAAAGATAGGCTGGCCAAATTGAGGCCTAAGATTAATCGGTTTGTTGAAAAGAAGCTGAGAGCCGGCGTACAATATGTTCGACAAGAAAAATTTGCTGAGGCCCTGGAAGCATTTTTGACGGTTTTGTCGATTGATCCGGACCATAAGGCTGCAAGGAGAAATTTGTCGAATCTGAGAAAAGAGAAAAAAGAGAAAGCCCAGAGCTATTTTTCACAAGCAGAAGGCCATTTTAGAAATCAAAACTGGCAAGATGCATTGGAACTTTATACTAAGACCCTGAAAATTGACCCGACGCATGCCATGGCCGTGCAGAGAAAGAAAGAAACCGAAAGACAGCTTCAAATCTTTAATCTTTTTCAAGACGGCAGAAATAAATACAATGCTGAGCAGTATATCGAAGCTTTGGAAATTTTTGAACAAATCGTTAGATTGGACCCAACCAATGAGCGGGCAAGAAATGAGATTTCGAGCTGTAGAATCAAGATTAATGCTCTGGTCGAAAAATATTTCAATGAGGGTATCGACCTCTATACCTTAGATAGATACGATGAGGCCATAGAAAGATGGAATCAAGCACTAAAGCTGAATCCAAAACATAAGAGTTCCTTGAACTACAAGCAAAAAGCAATGGAAAGGCTGAAAGCTTTAGAGGCTCTAAAGAACAATGAATGAGGGTTCTACAAAAAGCTGACCTTCTCATCTTTCAAAATTAACCGGCAGGTTCATAGGCTGGAGTAACTCATTTAAAAAACACGATATCTCTACGTTTAAAAAGAAGGTCAGCTTTTGATTCATTTTAATCCTGCTTTTCTGTTGGCATTGAATGGCGGTCTTGTTACGACTGGAGCAACGGGACTGCTTTTTTATTGTCCAAAATATTATCTTCACTTTTTTCTGGATTTTTAGCTGGAATTTTTGCACATTTTATGGTTGAAATGAAGAATTTCAGACTTAAGATTTGAATGTTTGAAGGAAGAAATTCGAAAAGGACAATTACTTTTGAACCCCTTGGAAACAGGGTTCATAAACATTAAGAAAAGGATTAAGAAATTTGATTCTGAGTTTCATGGGAATAATAGCTACTATTTCCACTATTCCAGTATTCCAACATTCCTCTTAGCAAAGCTTTGTTTGTCTGATGAAAAACTTGACTCAAAATTCAAGATGTATGGCTGATAAACGGATTAATTCCAATATTCAAGATAGGAGGTATTCAAATTGAAAAAACTACATTTGCCCATTATAATTGAAATGGATGAGGATGGATATTACATTGTTAGTTGTCCTATGTTTAAAGGTTGTCATTCCTATGGTGAAACAATAGATGAGGCATTGGAAAATATAAAGGAAGCTATTGAGTTATGCCTTGAGGAGACAGGAATCGAAGAACTCAACAAGTTTGTAGGATTTAGAGAATTAGAAGTAGCCCAAAATGACTAAGCTTCCACTTATAACTGGTAAAGAATTTATTAAGTTTTTAGAATCTGTCGGTTTTAAAGTGACAAGAAAGAAAGGTTCTCACGTAAGAATGAGGTCAGATGATGGGAGGGTAACTACGGTTCCAGTGCATGCAAACAAGGATTTACCGAAAGGACTCCTCCGTAAAATAGTAAGAGAAGACTTAGAATTAAATTCAGATGAATTTCTTAAAACATACTCAAAATACAAAGGAAAACTGAAAACGTAGATGAAATTTGTTCTTCATAATAATTAGCGAGGAATAGTTAATTTAGAAAGATTCATGTTTTCAGATAATCTTTTAGAAAAACTCCGTTCCGCTCAACAAGTAGCGGTATTAACAGGTGCAGGTGTCTCTGCAGAAAGCGGGGTACCTACCTTCCGGGGCCAGGATGGCTTATGGAAAAAGTACAGAGCCGAAGATTTGGCCACTCTTGAAGCTTTTACTCGCAATCCTAAATTGGTGTGGGAGTGGTACAATTACCGTCGGTCTATTGTTAAGCAAAAATCTCCGAACCCAGGTCATTACGCTTTGGCAGCAATGGAACGTCATTTTTCTAAATTTGAATTGATTACTCAAAATGTTGATGGTTTTCATCGTGCTGCTGGAAATAAAAATGTATATGAAATACACGGGAACATCATGCGAAACCGATGCGTTAAGTGTAATAGGCTTTTAGAGGAGCCGCCCTTTGAGATAAAAAATGAGTTACCGTTTTGCTTTTGTGGTGGGTTGCTCAGACCCGATGTCGTCTGGTTTGGTGAAGCTTTGTCTGGAAGACTATTGGAGCTTTCATACGCGGCGGCTCAAAATTGTGATGTGTTTCTTAGTATTGGGACTTCTGCGGTGGTTCAACCAGCGGCGTCACTTCCGTTAATCGCAAAAGAAAACGGAGGCTTCGCCATCGAGATCAATTCAGAAAGAACGCCTATATCTTCCATAGTGGACGAGGTAATTCTTGGTAAATCTGGAGAAATTTTACCAGCATTATGCTCACAATTGAAAATTAAAATGACAGATGTTTCGAAATAATATCAGAAGACTAATTAAGGCCTGGCCGAAAAGTGCACCTCTGACGACACAGAAATCCTTCGACTCCGCTCAGGATGAAGAAGGCTCTCTTCATGGTGAGCGTAGTCGAACCATGAATCAACATTTTCAGGACTTTTGGTCAGCCTTTAATTAATCATTCATCCTGTTTTGAGATTATGAAACTCCGCTTTAAATTTATCTTTTTCATGGCTTGCCTTTCCCTGTCATCCTGTGCTTATTTCAATACATTTTACAATACTAAAAAACTGTATAATGAGGCTAAAAAAGAAAGGGAAAAACGTAAGGAAGACAAGCCCACACCGCAAGAGCTTAAAAAATACGATGAAACCATCAAGAAAGCATCGAAGATATTGGAGATATATCCTAAGAGTAAATACGTAGATGACGCGGTGATGATCTTAGGGGAATGTTTCTATTACAAAAGTCATTATATTCAAGCTCAGAGAAAATTTCAAGAACTGGTTACTTATTTTCCTGACAGCAAATACTATAATACGGCCAGACTCTGGCTTGCTAAAACTGACCTTAAATTGTTTGACTATCTTGGAGCCAAATTACAACTTTTAGAGCTTCAGAATTCACCAAAAGTTAACAGGGATGTGATTGATGAGAGCAGGCTCTTACTCGGCGACGTCCATTTTGAACAGGAGTTTTATGAAGAGGCTGAGAAAGAATACAGGGTTACAGCAGAAGAAGCAAAAAAGAAATGGATAAAGGCTAAAGCGTATTTTCAAATGGGTCAGTGTCAATTAAAAACTCAAAATTATTTTGAGGCAATACGCAGCTTCAAAATGGCCCTTAAACATAGTTACGATAAACAATTCAAATTTGAAGCGGAACTGAACCTTGGTAAAGCTTTAAAGCTGGCTGGGAACTACGCAAAATCCACCAAAATCTGTATGGGTCTCCTAGAAAATGACAGTTTTAAAGATAAACATGGATTGGTGAAATTAGAAGTAGCCGATTGTATTTACCGAGAAGGAAAAGCGCTGTTTCAAAAATTAAAGGATGCCGATGTAAATTACCTTGGTAAAATAAGTGAGGCGCTGGATGAATATAAAAAGATAACTTCGGACTATAAAAGAACAGAAGTGTCGGCTAATGCTTATTTTCAAATGGGTAAGATTTATGAAGAGGACTTTGGCGACTTTGCCAAAGCCAAAGAGAATTATGAAAGAGTAAGAAGCGAGTTTACTAAATCAGAATTAGTTGAAATAGCAAATCAAAAGGCGAGAAATCTGGGAAAATTAATAAAACTCAGAAACTTGGTTAATGAAACCCAAGAAATTCATTTAGGCGAAAGCAGCGAGAAAACACATCAATTGACGGAAATGGAAATGCTTTTACTTGAGCAAGGGGTCCATCCTGAGTTACGATTTTTAAAGAAAAAAAGAAAATTAGCTAAACTCGCTCAGTTAGTCGAAGAACCGCAATATACCGCTCATAAGAATGGGAAAAATAATCAAAGCCATGATGTAGATGACATAGTCGCAAACAAACTGCAGTTGGCTGAATTGTATCTTTTTCAGTTTGCGCACTATGATTCGGCCATTGGTGAGTACAAGGAAATATTAGAACTTTTTCCAGATCATTCTGCAGGAGCCAAGGTGTTATACTCCTTGGCGTTTATTTATGAAAATGAATATCAAAATAAGGCTAAAACGGACTCTCTGCTAAAAGAGCTGGTAAGAAGATATCCAGCTTCTTATCAAGCTCAAGAAGCAAGAAAAAAGCTCGGGCTTCCTCTGGTCTTCGAGCATACCGATCAAGCAGCGGTATTATTTAGAAAGGCAGAGCAAACCCTGTTTAATGAAAAAAATGTTCAAAAGGCCGTTGAAGAATATGAACGAATTATTAACATGTATCCTAACTCTGAGTATGCACCGAAATCACTTTATGCAGTTGGATGGATCTATGAGCAAATAAGGAATCGAAATGATAGAGCTTATGAGATTTATCAAGAAATTGTAGATAAGTATCCAAATAGTGATTTTTCCAAGCGAGTCAAAAAGAAAATAATAGCGGTGCAAAGGCTGGTTGAAGAAGAAAACAAAAAAGCCGCGGAAGAAAGCCAAACGCAAACGAATATGACTAAGTCGGTTTCAGATAACTCGGATTCGCTTAAAGCAAAGACCGAAACAAAAGACCGTGCTTTGGATACTGAAAAACAGGAACAAACCAAATCTGAGATTTCTGATGAGGACCTAATAAGAAAGAGAGAGGAGAGATCAAATAGAATTAAATATAAAGAAACAAAAAAAGATGATGAAAAAAAAGAAGAAGATGAACCATAATGCTCAAAATCAATAATGATTTTATGAAAGGAATTCTAAGTTGTCCGGTGATTTTTGTTAAGAATGTGGTTGGAGAAATTTATTTGATGCGGCTACATTGTCCCCCCATGGCTAAGATAATTGCACCGGGTCAATTCATCAATATAAAAGTCAATAATGAGCTTATTCCGCTTTTAAGAAAACCGTTTAGTGTTTGCCGTCGCGATGCAGATGAAGGATGGATTGAGATTTTATGGAAGATCGTTGGTAAAGGTACAGAAATCATGTCCCGCTATGAGGTTGGTGAGAAAGTGAATGTGCTTGGGCCTTTGGGTCACGGCTTTCATATACCATCCAATATGCAGGTTGCGCTGTTGGTGGGAGGCGGGCTCGGTGTAGCTCCCCTCCCTTTTTTGTGTGAAGAAGTTCTTAGGTTGGGTAAAACTGCTTTGGTTTTCTTAGGGGCTAAATCGGTCAATGAGCTCTCACTAAAGGGTCTGTTTCAAGAAATGGGAGTCGAGACCTTTATTGCAACGGAAGATGGAAGCGAAGGGAAATGCGGACTGGTCACTGATATTATCATTGAATATCTTAAACAAGCGGATCACTTAAATCAAAAACATTTTTTTAGTTGTGGACCTACCGGACTTCTCAATTATATGATAAAAATCACAGAAGAGTATAATATTGAAGGGCAAATTTCTATTGAGACCATGATGGCGTGCGGGTTTGGAATCTGCATGGGATGTCCACTTAGAGTCAGAGGTGAACACGCAGGCGTGGAGCTTTATAAATTCGCGTGTTTGGATGGTCCAGTGTTCGATGCCCGGGAGGTTTGGCTGGATGGTTGATCTGTCGGTTCACATCGGGACTTTGAAACTAAAGAATCCTGTTTTAGTGGCTTCAGGTACTTTTGGATATGGCCAGGAAAGCCAGGAATTAGTTAATCTAAACGCGCTGGGTGGGATTGTAACCAAATCAATTAGCTTAAAACCAAGAGATGGCAATCCACCTCCCCGGATCGTTGAATTGCCGGCTGGAATGCTGAACTCCATTGGTTTAGCAAATGTCGGCGTGGAGAGATTTCTTGACGAAAAATTACCATTTCTCAGCTCTTTGAAAACATCCATTATTGTCAATATTGCTGGAAGCACCGCAGAAGAATTTTTGAGAGTTGTACAAAGGATGGAAGATGCGGAAGGCATCGATGGATATGAACTAAACTTCTCCTGTCCAAATGTAAAAGAAGGGGGATTGGAATTTAGCCAACGTTCTCAAGTGACCGCAAAAGTGACGGAAATGATCAGAAACGCCACCGCTCGCCCTCTCATTATTAAATTGACGCCCAACGTGACCGAAATTGGTGAGATAGCAAAAGCGGCTGAAGAGGCTGGAGCGGACGCCGTTTCATTAATCAATACCCTCGTAGGTCTATCGGTCGATATTGATTCGCGCCGTCCAAGAATTAATACTGTGACCGGAGGATATTCAGGCCCGGCCATTAAGCCTGTTGCATTAGCGAAGGTTTACGAAGTAGCTAATTGTGTAAATATCCCAATTATCGGTATTGGGGGTATCATGAACGGTCAAGATGCTTTGGAATTTATGATCACAGGTGCTTGTGCTGTTCAGGTCGGAACAGCGAATTTCATTGATCCATCTATTGGGGAGAAAATCATTGCGGAGATTTTTCAATATTGCGAAAAATGGGGTATCAAAAAAATAGATGAATTGGTAGGCACATTGAAAACTTCGTAACTACTGAGGCTGCCCTGTCATTCCGTAGGAATTTCCATGTCAGGCTTGACACCCGATAATGATG
>JBHIAW010000042.1:0-18229 GCA_046758765.1 bacterium | reverse complement strand
ACCACTGAGATGGGTTTGAATTTCGAGAAACATCCGACCCTCCGAGCCATCGAAAATAAAAAACCAGCCGAAATCATTAGGCAATAATCAGCGCTAAAATTCAAAGCTGATCGATTATCTTACCCTAAGAGACAAAAATCTGATTGCTAATAATGCCTTACAAACTTTTTGTTTCTATTTTGTGACTATTCAGACTCAATCCGAAAGGCAAAACTATTTAGGGCAAAACAATTAAATCCAAAAAAAGAAATGAACAAATGTTAATGTATCGTTTCAATAGTTAATTTAGGTAGAATACCTAATTGATGATGTGGTTGATTTACCTCTGTTTTCGGCAATATCGGCACCGTAAGTCCTTAATCTTGGTAGATAAAGTTGCTAAGAATTGATTAAATCATCAACGTCATTGATAGTTTATTGAAATAGTTTTGCCCATAATCGTTTTGCCTATCGTTATGGTTATACCTGAATAGTAACTCTATTTTCTTGAATGCATCCGGAAGTTTCCACTGACCGGCTGATTTTTCTTTCCTCAATAAAATATGTTAATTCCTGACGAAAATCGGGATGCGCAACATTTATCAAAGCCTCGGCCCTTTCTCTCAGGCTTTTGCCGTGCAGATATGCGACGCCATATTCTGTAACCACATAATGGACATCCCCACGACTGGTAACCACACCGGCGCCCTCTTTCAAATGCGGCACAATTCGACTTATTTGACCGTTCTTAGCGGTCGAAGGCAAGGCGATTATCGGCTTGCCGCCTTTAGAGCGTGCCGCACCCCGGATAAAATCCACCTGCCCACCAAACCCAGAATAAATGGTATAGCCAATGGAGTCAGAACAGACCTGCCCGGTTAGGTCTACTTCGAGGGCGGAATTAATGGCTACCATGTTTTCATTCTGCGCCACTACAAAAGGATCATTAGTATAATCCACCTGATGCAGTTCAAAAAGCGGATTATTGTGAATATATTCGTAAAGTTGAGGACTGCCTAATACGAAAGTCGCAATCACTTTTCCTGGGTGTAATGTTTTGTAGGCATTGGTTACGATGCCTGCTTCTATGGCCTCCATCACGCCATCGGACACCATCTCCGTGTGGATTCCGAGATCTTTCCTATCTGTCAAAAGCGTAAGCACAGCGTTAGGAATCCCTCCGATTCCTGGTTGCAGGGTAGCTCGATCCTGAATCAGAGGGGTTATATATTCAGCGATTTGCTTTTCAACCTGCGTGCACGGACTGGGCTCTAAAGTTGGCAGCTCTTCGGACACTTCTACAATCTTATTGATGCGGGAAACGTGCACAAAACAATCTCCCAAAGCCCGGGGCATCTTCTCATTAACCTGGGCAATGACATATTTAGCAGATTCTGCTGCTGCTTTAGAGGCCGCCGTTTCTACACCCAGTGAAACAAATCCGTGGTCGTCAGGCAGTGATGTATGAATGACCGCCACATCTAATTGAATCTGCTCACGAAATAGCTGCGGTATTTCGTACAAAAAAATGGGAAAATAATCTGCTCGACCCTCATTCACCGCCTTTCTATCGGCTGGCCCGACGAAAAGAGATTTGTGTCTGAAATGGCCATGCATTTCTGGCCTGGAAAGCGGATCGTCACCCATTAGGAGTAAATGAAAAACTTCAACTTCTTCCAACTCCTCTCGACGGTTCGCTAATGCGTTCAAAAGTATGTATGGAGTGGCGGCGTTACCAGAGCTAAATATTTTGTCTCCGCTTCTTATGTGAGATACTGCTTCTTCAGCCGAACATAGCTTGCATTTGTAATCTTCCATCCATTTCATTCTGCGATTATCTCCTTTACAAGATTGGCCTACGTTTGGTCAAATGGCTATCAGAGTTTGTGAGTCTTCTATACCACCTATATCGAAACAACCAGGTCATTTATTAGTGTGAAACAGAGATTATTTTCCGAAATTAAGGCAGGCAAGCGACATGCCAGAAATCTTGCGTGATAATTTCTTAGTATAATCAAGAACTTAGCTTAAGAAGCTATGTCAAGAATATCGTTAACAATCTTATTTTTGAGAAAAAATATTATTCGATTTCCTAATTTTAAGAATTATTGCTCAAGTGCCTCGTAACACCAACCGCGTCGAAGCCCCTAACAGTTAAGGCAACACTCTTACCCAAAAAGACACACGGCGGCAGAGCCGCAATCAGAAGAAGGAATCGACTCGGCGAGTCTCGGTGACCTTGTGGTTAGTACTGAAACAATAAAATCCTTACTCAAAATGCAAATAAATTGAGAAGACAAAACAATTGACGACAAAATCATTAAGAATTATTTTGTCTTTAATCATTTTGTCTTTTTGGGTTCCGGCTAAGCTGCGCTGTGTTCTCTATCTCCATATAAACGAAGATTTGACCCGCAATACTACGAGAAAGAATGGGGACCGCGGCCTTTCCTCATTTAACTGGGCTAACTTTTAAGCAACTCCAGTAATTTCTCTATCTGGTAGTCCGATTTTTGTACAGCACGCTGCAATTTTTGAAGGATGTGATAATGTTTAACAATAGCCTCTGCTACTTCATTTTTGTCCAAGAGCGGAGTAGCACTCAACTGGACGACCACTAGCAGGAGCAGCCACCACAGTAATTGCTCAAAGGCCTCTTTATTGAACCACAAAACATCTTGGTAGCGATTCACCTGCAAGAATTGCTGGACTTCGGCGTTTCTCAGCAAGGATTCCAGCACCCGATAGGCACGGGTTTTCTGCGTACCTTGAATTTCAAACCAGCGCTGGCACTCGGTAAGAAGTTTGATAACGCCCACCACATGCAACGCAGAAGAATGGTCCAAACCAAAATCATGCAAGGCGCCAGCAACGATTTTGCCAAACAACCATTCATCGATCCAGCTACGGCTCTGCTGCTCAAACTCTTTTTCATCAACGATTTTTCCAAGAGAATGCACAAACAACCAGCCCAGTAGGCTGCCCCAAATTAACGGATCGTCTGTCAGATTCTGCTTTAGATGCTTCAAAGCTGCTTTGTATTTTCGCGACTTGGGTAACGGAAAGCGATTCTCCAAAACGGTCAATTGTAAAAGGGCTTCTAATTTACGCCGAATATCGTGCGCCAACGATATCTCATCGCCCATCCCCCCGGTGAACTGCTTAATCTCATGCAGCAGCCGGCGCATCTTTTGTTCCACCTCTTTTGTAAGTCGCTCATTGAGTTTTCCATCCGGTTTGATCAAACGAGCATCCATGAGATGGTGAAACATTTGAGCATTGACCAGTTCTTCAAAAGGAATATGGATAGGCTGTAAAAGTACTTCCTTTAAGGTCTCTTCTATGTTTGGTACCCCGCGTCCATCCAAGTAGGCGGTCAGATGTGCATATTGATGCCACTCGTTGTCCCGCACCTCCCGGAAGTCAAGAAACACATGATACTTGTAGGCGCCAAGTTCCACATATAATCCCCGGTCACACAATTCCTGACTATTCCGAATATATTCCAGCCCGCTAACTTGGTCTCGGAAGATGCAAAAATAATTTTCACTGCCATGTAGACCCAGGCCTTCGCCAAGATTTTTCTGCACTATTTTACGCCCGTCTCCAGACCCCGTTTTTACCGAGTAACCGACCGAGGTTCGAATCCATCCTCGTACTTCGGCGTACTTGTTATGATACACCACTAAGGCGCGCTCATCCCCATATCGATTGGAATAGGCAAACACATCTTCATTCACATAACCTTCATTAGCAAAGAAATCGTAAAGAAGAAAATTCTCAACTTCCGCAAATAGATAACGGCGAAGCAGCAATGGGAATATCTCACGTTCGTGCCGTTCAATCAGAGAATAATCTGCTTGTTCCTCCCAGTATGCACGTTGGTATTCCATACCATATTTTTCAGTAAAGCCTTCAATCTGACCGTGCCCAAACATGGGGAGACCAGGCAAGGTTGCCATCATCGTACAAACGCCGAAGTACTTATCGTCTTTACCGAACTGCGCCACCGCGGTTTCTTCGTCCGGGTTGTTCATAAAGTTGACGAATCGTTTCAGAATCTCGGGATCAAATTCCAAGGTGTTCTTCACAACGCTGCGATAGTTGGCATTTTCTTCATTTTTGAGCATATTCATGAAGGCGCTGTTGTAAACCCGATGCATACCCAGTGTGCGTACAAAATACCCTTCGAGCAGCCAAAAGGCCTCGGCCAACAACAACGTATCCGGCACCTCCTGGGCCACACGGTCTACCACTTCCCGCCAGAACTCAGTTGGCATCATAGCATGTAACTGTTGTTTCATTATTCCGTGGTCTGCTCGTGAGGGGATGGCGCCGCCGGTTCCGGGCTCCGGGTACCACAACCGCTGATAGTGCTTCTTGGTGAGAGTCATCGCGGCATCAAAACGAATGATGGGAAAATTTCGTGCTACATGAAGAATGGTCTGAATGACCGCCTCCCGTACTTCAGGGTTCAGGAAATCCAGTTGCGCTGTGTCGTTCCAGGGCATGCTGGTGCCATCGTTGCCATGATAAATGTATCTTTCAGCGCCGGTCCAGTGGTCTACTCGTTTAAAAACCACGGCCGCATCGGTACGATTGTAATAATGATCCTCCAGGTAGATTCCTACGCGTTCGTCCCAGGACAGATTCGGCCCACTAAAACTATAACTGGGGAAAGGACTGTGATCCAATGAAATAAACCAGTCTGGGTGTTCAACCACCCATTTAGAGTCGATGCCTACATGATTGGGCACCATATCGCCCGCCATACGAATTCCTCGCTTCCAGGCGCGCTCTTTCAAATTTTGAAATGCCTGCTCACCGCCTAAATCGGCCGCGACTTGATAATCGAACAGCGAGTAAGCTGAAGATACGGCCTCGGGATTGCCGCACAGTTGTTTAATTTTTTGCGAAGCCTTACTGCGCTCCCATAACCCAATGAGCCACAGCGCTGTAAAACCCCAGCGAGCCAGGGTATCCAGTTCTTCATCAGGAATTTGATCCAGTCGGCGGATGGGTCGTTGATATTTTTTGGAAAGCTGATCTAACCAAACATACGTGTTTTTTGCGATCATCACTACCCGCGGCATCCAGTCGAGATCCGGGCTAAAGCGTTCGCGCTCAAGTTCCAGTTCAGCAAAACCATACACTCTGGCGGGGCCAGGGCCGAGGAAGGTCATTTTTTGCTCTTCCTTAAGTAGGTCTAAGCTGCTCAAGAGTCGGTATAAATATTTTCCCAGCAGGTAGCCCCATTTTTCGCGGATGTACTCCAATTGACCGCTTAGTGAGTGAGGCACGCGAATCGCCGGGCTACGCAGCATCTCTACCAGATTCTGATTGTCCGGGCCAAAGGTAGCCTGTGTATCAAAAAACTCGCGCAAAACCGAGATGATTGGCTGGTAGCTAGTTTCTTTTTCAAGTGTCGTATCATCGAAAAGTTCTAAGAATGGCGAAAGAGCTGGATTCATATTGGCAAGCCAGAGCATGAGCAATTCTTCTAACACGATTTGGCGATGGGGTACGCCTTCGGTCTCTGCCTGCAAATAAGCATCAGGACTCATTTCTCCCCTGTAAACTGCAACTGGCGGAAAGTCATCTACAAATCTTCGAAGCGTTAGGTCTACGGTTTCTTTACCAATTTTTTCATACAGACATTGCAATGCCTGAGCCATGACTTCGGGATTTTTCTGCTTTCGAAAAAGCCCAGTAACATAGTGCAGAATTTCATCAATGAGCCCCATAGCGTTAATGTGTCCAGCTTTTACCACCTGTTCTGGATAACTGACCAGATCACGCTTTTCATTCATTTTCATAGCAAACACCCGCGCTGCATGAAAATTGGCAAAAATAACATTACCACTCAAAGTGAAAAGCGTTTCATCAAATTGAAATAGGTCCCGCGCTGCACGGCAGACATGAAACTCCATCGTTACCTGGTTTTTTTGCTGCATCTACGTTCCCTTGGTCTCATTCGTGTAGTGTTTCAACCTGGATTTGGAATACCTGTGAGAATTGAATTCATACAATAGCTGTCTTGGTGTTTTTTTAAGCTTGATAACACAAGGTATAGGGTATAAGGTATAAGGGAATTGGGGACGATGAAAAGGCGATGAAATTCCTTATTTCCTTATACCTCTATTACCCTGGTTAATTAATACCTTAAAGCGTTCAGATTTTTCAACTTCTGCATGAGTTTTGGGTTGAATGAAAACTATTGATTCTAATCGTCATTGCGAGGCGTTTTTTGACGAAGCAATCTCAAGACTACCTAACAAGGAGACTGCTTCGCTGAGAAGCCCCGAAAGCATTCGGAGCAATGACAACAAAAATTGTGTTTTCGCTCAAACACTATACAGTTCTTTGTCTTCTCACTTACTTACTTACTTCCCACCAAAATAAGCCGCAAATCCATCACATTGGTATTGGTTGGACCGGTGATCAACAGGTCGCCGAGACTTTCAAAAAAAGGATAAGCGTTGTTGTCACTTAGATATTCCCGGGCTTGCATGCCATTGGCTAAGGCCCTCTGAACGGTCTTACCATCGCATAAAGCCCCGGCAGCGTCTGTTGGGCCATCGGTGCCGTCGGTGCCCCCACTTAGAATCACCACTGAATCCATGCCAGCAATATCAATGGCAGCGGCCAGGACAAACTCTTGATTCCGCCCACCTTTTCCATGTCCCCGCAGGGTCACAGTCGTTTCGCCACCAGAAATCACGCAGGCCGGCGCTTGAATAGGATTCCCTGTGTGTAAGATTTCCTTGGCAATAGCTGCATGGACTCGGGCCACGTCTTTGGTCTCCCCTTCAATGAAAGAAGACAGCACTAAGCTGTGGTACCCCAACTGTTTGGCTTTTGCCGCCGCGGCCAACACGGCTTGAGTGTTGCTGCCAACCACGACATTTTGAGTTTTGGAAAAAATCGGCTCGTCTACTTTCGGCGTTTCCGGAATCTTCCCCTTTAGCCCATTCTCAACGTGGCTTTTCACCGACTGAGGGATTTCATTCCAAATCTTGTAACGTAGCAGAATTTCCTTAACATCTTGAAAAGTGGAGGTGTCAGGTACGGTCGGCCCAGAGGCTATCACATCCAAGTAGTTACCGATGACGTCCGAGAGCATCAAGGTGACTAGCGTAGCTGGATATGCATATCTGGCAAGCTGCCCCCCTTTGATTTTGGAAATGTGTTTTCGAACAGCATTCATTTCATTAATGTTTGCACCACAGGCCAGAAGTTTTTTGGTAACTTCCTGTTTTTCATTTAAGGAGATGCCATCGGCCGGTAGGGGCATTAGCGCAGAGCCACCGCCAGAGATAAGACAAATCACCAGGTCCCGCGCTCCGGCTTTTTGGAGAAGCTGAGTTATTCTCTGCGCCCCGTTTAATCCAGCCGAGTTAGGCAGCGGATGCGCAGCTTCATTAATTAACACCTTTCTCAAGTTTTCTGTGTGGCCGTACTTAACATTAATCCATCCTTCGGAAATTTGCTCGCCTAAAATCTCTTCTACGGCGGCCGCCATGGAAGCCCCAGCTTTCCCACCACCGACTATATATATTTTCTCAAATTGACTGAGGTTGTATTTCTTGTCAGCCACAATCAGATTCTGGCCCTCTTGCTGCATGTATTTATGTACCGCTACTTTGGGGTCCGCGGCCTTTAAACCTGCCTCAAAAATTGCCAGAGCATCCGGCCTAAGTTTTGACAGCGACATAATATGGCTCATCTGAAAAAGAGTTGTTAAAAGGAGTTAAGTTCTCAAATAGCAACTATTCAGGCTGCCCAGTCATCTCGGAGGAATCTTTGTAAATTTTAGCACTAACTAAACAAGGTTCGTTTGGACGTTGATTCACAAAAGATTCTTCCAGAATGACAGCCTGAATAGTTACATAAAAAGTTATTTTTTCGTGTTAAAACTTTTTCGCGGTTACAAATCCTCTCACTTAATCCACACGCGCTTTTTATGGCTGCGATTACCACCACAAGACAACATAGTCATTCTGATCAGCATGCATTTATTTTACCAGACGGTCAGCTTTTGATTTTATCGTTTATTCTATGGACTCCTTTTTCGCTAACAATAATATCTACGCGCTGATCTTGACTCGATATTGGAATTTTCTCAACAATCTGAAAGGCAAAGGCAAGAGCAATTTTAGGAGCCTTAACTTGCCTTAAGAATTCATCATAATATCCGCCGCCAAATCCAATACGGTGCCCCATCAAGTCAAAGGCTATCCCTGGAACAATAATCAATTTAAGTTCATCGACTGTTATTGGAAGAATACGATCTTTGCGAGGTTCTAAAATGCCAAATGACCCGGCTTGCAAGTCACCAAAATTTCTAATCTTGGAATGAACCAGCGTACGATTCGGCAAATCCACGACTGGTACAACAACTGTGTGACCTTTCTGGAGCAGTTCTTTAATTAACCCATGAGTATTGACTTCATTTCGCCAGGCGACATAACAATGGATGGTTTGGGCAGATTGGAACTCTTGCAACTTTTTCAGATGGTCAATAATGATGCAACTGTTGGACTCGACCCATGCTTTGGACAACTGCCTTCTCTGCTTTTCAATGCTATTGCGGATTTCTCTTTTTTCTTGAAATATATTAAATACCTTGTCTCCTTTTCTCATTTACCAATCTTACAAGCTCCTGATAAAAATCAGTTGGTTGAGCTACATCTAATTTTTGTTTAATTCTTCCTTTTTTAATGGCCGTGCTAAAGCAAGCAACATCATAGCAAAGATAAGCTCCTCGGCCTGGCTTTTTTGCCGCCACATCTATCTCCACCATTTTTTCAGGAGTCCGAACAATACGAAGAAGTTCGGACTTCAGCTTTTTTTGACCGCAGCCAACGCAAGTTCTAATGGGCTGATGTGAACTCATGGAAATAGAAATGAACGCTTAGGCCGATTCAACTTTCCAAGCATTTTCCCAAGCCTGCACCATCTCGTCATTCTGATCAACTAAGATGATTTTTTTTAAACGCCTTGAGAGCGATTTAGCCTCTCGAATAGCATCCATCATGGCCTGGGCTGCTTCTTCAACCGGAATCCTACCGGTGCCGGTTCCCATCCCAGGTATAGCCAAAGTTTCGAATTCATACTCTACGGCTGTCCAAAGCGCAGCCTGCACAGCCTTGAAAATCTTGTCCACGGAGGTTCGCTGAACCGGTACTTCCATGGTAGGCGCATGGATCACATATTCACACTTGAGCTTGCCAGAGGTGGTTACCACCGCCTCTCCAATAGGTATGGGCGCTTGCTCCATGGCCTCTTCCTCAATTATTTTGCCTCCGGCTTTTCTGATCGCCCCAGCCACCCCACCACCCATTTCACCCTCAGAATTGGCTGGATTCACAATAGCATCAACCTCCATTTTTGTTAAATCACCCACCAAAAACTGAACTTCCATTTCCAACTCTCCTAATTAAAGATTTTACACCCCTTTTTTGCTGTCTGCCCAATAGGCTAAATATTTCCACTTTCCCCACTTGTGATAGACCTTTAAAATTTCCTCGTCGGTGACCTTCTGGTTGTCAAAATACTTTTGAGACACAAGACTTCTCATTTCGGTATCTACACCTAAATGGTCATAATAACCCAAAAATATCAGTAAATGACTGGCAGCATACGGGCCAATTCCTTTCAATTTCAGCAACCTTTGTCTCAGAGCTTCAGAGGTAACTCTTCGCGGTTTAAGGTCATCAAAATCAGCCAAATGATCAAAATAGTTACGAGATAAATCCAACACAAAATCACTTCTATATCCCAGTTTTATTTCATTTCTCAGCAAATCAATTCCCCCCTGAACAATCGCATCCGCAGTTGGGAAAGCACGGTAGGACTGATTATCTGAATATGATACCCCTAATTTTTCTACTAACCGAGTCACCATGGCAATAGTCTGGGACCAATTTGTGTTGGTGGTACAAATAATTTTTACAATATCTTCAAATAGGCTGGGCGATCGCAAAAATCTACCTGCCCCGCGCTCAGCTACCCAACTTAGTGCTTCATCTTCCGAACATAGGTCATAAAACTCAAATAAATCTTCTTCCAGACGAAGCATACACTTAACCTTGCGACAAATTTCTGTTTCATCCTCTGCTGTTAAGGCCGACTCGTATTCTGCGGTGACTTTTATTTTTCCACTGTTAGGCGCCTTGCCAATCTCCTTAACTTGCAGCTTCACAACAGCACCTCTTTTGAGAAGCTCTACTCGCTCCAAACACTCTTTCTTAGTATCCCAATAGAAAGGCGGCAAGGAAACCCAACCGTGGGAAAATACGGTTTCCTTAAAGCTGTAAGGATAACAGGGGGTTAGTTCAATCTCCAAAATAATATCTGCCGATCGAATGCTTAAGGTAAGTCTATTAAATCGCAGCAACTATTCTGTCTGTCATTGCCGAACGCTTTCATCGGGAATCCATAAATCATACTGTCTCCATACTATTTTGAATGTCAGCAAAACATGGATTCCTGCTTAAAACATGCGGAATGACGACAGGCTGAATAGTTACAAATCAAAAAAAAAAATAAAACAAAAAGGATTAAAAGTCAAGTGAAATCAGATGAGAACTGTAAAACCTCAGCCTTCGTCAGGAAAATCTCGTTCTCAAGCTAACAGAGGGTGTGAAAAGTACAATCGAGACGCAACACCTTGATGTCATTCTGGAAGAATCTTCTTAATAAATAGGACCTTACGTCCAATAACAAAAGATTCCTACTGAATCACAGTAACTTATTATTTTAACAACGGATTAGCAAGTGAGAATATGTGAGAAATGCCAAGTCTTTCTTTATAATAGATTTGTGTCTTTGTGATTATAAATTATTCAAGTTAGACTAGCCAGCGTTTATGCAGCAAGCAAATCAATGATTTCTTTTCCAACTTCCATGTACTGCACTTTTTCCGCATGTTCAAGATGACCTAAGACTTCTAACTGCTTAGATTCCAAGCGCCAATTTTGGATAATCCCTAAAGTTAAAAGCTCTCCTTTTTGATCAAACAAAGCTACCAGCCGCTTGTTTAACCGGTGCCTATTTGTTACAATAATATTTTGCACATGGTATTTAACTTTTAAGGTCTGTTGATTTCTGTGCGAAACGAAGTCTTTTTTTACTAAGAATAGACTATCGCACCCTCTTTCACCATATAGAATGCGGCCCTCCAAGATTTGAGAACAGAAGCCGAGCTCCTCATCACTTAATGGGATACCTGTAAAATGTCCGAAGTCTTTATAAATGGTGGTAGGAAAATTGATCCGGCACACTCTTGCGCCTTGAAAATATTCCCTAAGACGTTGGATTCTGTACTTGCGTCGATCTTCATGGGAACGGACATGGACTTGAGAAGATGAAACTAATTCATGGACGATCCGGTCTTGTTGTTTAAGCAAATTCTTCAAATGTTCCAGCTCTCGGGACTTTTGGATAAATATCAGGTGTCGGGGTTTTAAAAGCTGCGATTTGCGGTATTTTAAATGCTCGCCAACGACTCCGGTTACCAGACCCGTGGTATCTACTAAAATGATGTCCGGATTTTGAGATTCCGCTTGCTGCACCAATACCTTCATTCCGACCACAGTTTGCAGTAAATGGCCCACGGGCGAAAAAGAGCCAATAAAAAACAAAGAGAGATTCTTAGTGTATCGACAACTCGCGAAATCAAAATTCGACGTATCATAAATTCGCATCCCAATGGTGCCCGGCGGCCCTACCGTAGACTGCCCCATGTCGCCATCGACAAATGCCACTTTCAAGCCCTGTTGGGTCCACTCTTTAATTAAGAATTCTGCCAGGGTGGTCTTTCCGGTATCCGAGGCCCCGATGAGTAACGACAGTCCAGGGCTGGCAGCAATTTGTTCGGATAATTCTTTCCAGGTCAGAGAAACTTCCATACTATTTTTATGATTTAGCAAAAAAATAGTTGCGAGGAAATTTAAAATTCCGATTCATATTTTAATGGAGTTTATCAAAATGGCAAAACAGACGATCGTAATGATTACCTAGACTGGGCTGGAGAATACCAAATTTATCAAAGTCTGCGAGAGCAAATGGAAGTGCTGGAGGAAATTATTGAAAGCCCCGAGCCAAATTTGAAGATAGTATTAGAAGAAATTCCCTAGATAATAAAATAAAATGATTATGCAGACATTTCAGCTCAAAGTCACCTAATTCATAAAATGTTTGAAGGTTAACTTTGATCAGATTAAGATCATCTCCAACGGATAGATGAACCCAACGGATTATGGAACTAAGTTTATTAAAATCAGTTGGTTCCATCTATCCGTTGGAAATCAAATAACTGAGCTTCAATGAGATCTAGCTGATCTGTTTGCATGATCATATAAAATAATACTTTGGCCAACTCACTGATTCTTACCTCATCACAACAAATTTCTCGATCACCTCAACTTGCTGGTCACCTTTTCTGGCTATGATTTTGTACAAGTAAACCCCATTGGCAAGAATGTCTTGATCATGATCACGGCCATTCCAGTGAAACTGGTTAAAGCCAACTCTTGTCGGCAGGAAATCTATCTCTCGAATCAATCTCCCAGAAACAGTATAGATCTTCAATCTGACCTGATCCGCTTCCTGAGTGAGAATATAGGTAAACTCGGTTTCATCGGGAAACGGGTTCGGGTAATTCATGACATTGGCGATCAAAAAGTCAGAACTTACAAAGAATTGCACCTGAAAAGATCGCTGATTCTGCGCGCCATCTTTCGCAATCACCTCAATTTGGTGTTCCCCATCAGTAAGAACAGGGCTAAGAATAGCGATGACTTTCAGGTTAGCATCATCTGGATTCTGTTGTGGGATGAATTGCGCCTGCCCGGGTCCACTGCCGTACACGACTCTTTGCTCATCCAAAAATATTAAAACCTGCGAGGTATCTGTAAACGCAACCCCGCCGAGGTCACGAACTTCCACCACGATTTGAGGATTAGCCGAAACAAAATCGCCGTCACTAATGCCCCGTCCATCAAATAAGACGCGAATCTCGGGTGAGATGGTATCTTCAACTACCCACGCATTGAAACCAAAGCGGTTGTTGGTCTCGTCGAGCTCCACTATTTCAGCCTCGGCATCTACCTCCACGGTAATCTCAACTTTGCCGGCTAAACCCTCTGTGGGAATTACCGCATCATAGTTTTCAAATGCATCGACCGCAATCCCTTTAGCCCTGATGCGGTTAAGTTCGGTTTTACCTAAATCAGAATCTGTGGTGAAAAAACTGATGGCAAAGCTGTCGGCTGGACTGAGGCCGAAATTGCCCACCTCCACATTCAACTCTAAGTCCGTGCCTACCGATACGGTGTCGGCCTGAACATGGATAGCACCTTTGCCTAAAACGAGATCCGGTGCCGGCACAAAATCGAGTGCCCAGGATTCGAGTTCAGGCGAATCCAACCCATCTTCTGAAAACAGCACCGCCTGCACTTGCAGTTCCGGATACCTCTGCGCATCAATGTCGGCTAAATCTAACCGTTCAATACCAGCAATGCCTGTTTTCACGCTGTCGATTTGTCCGGTCGCTCGGTTCTTGCCAAACAAGTTGAATTGCAGGCGAGTTTTTGGCGGTGCGGCACGATAGGCCAGGTGCAGAGACTTCCAGTGCAGAGCAGGCCCAATGGCGCTTGAAATCATGCGCCCTATTTTCGCAAATCGAAACAGCGTATCCACCACAGCGGCCGGGCCTTGCCCAGACTTTTTCAACACCTCCGGCACGCTACCAATCGCTGCACCTTTTCGGCCAATGATAGCCCAGGAATCGCGAAAACCCACCTGACGCGTGAGGGCGCTGCCGATGCTTTCTAAAGCCAAATAGGCGTTTTCGGTCATAGATGAACTCCCTTCATCCTGAATAGCAGCCAGAACAATGCGCCCGAAAGGAAGGTCATTAATAAACTGTGCCATGGCCTCGGCATTGGCAGCATCCTCGAACGTATCAAAACTTGATTTAGATAAAAATTGTCCGTTGATTTCATCAAAAACCGCTAAATTGTGACCTCGCTTGTTTTCACTGAAGAATTCGTTGTTTCTCCATAATAGGGCATGATTGCCATCATTAAACCCTGCAGATTGCGCCTCATATACAAATTGAGTTTGCTGCAATGATACGGTACCATTCTCAGTAGACACCACGTGGTCCAAAAAGTTTTCATTGAATTGTGCCTCGTTGTTCTGCTGCCATTGCAGTGAGCTTTCGGGCAAATATGAAAAAGATGCACTTTGCCAGGGACCGTAGTTGGTACCGTCATAGGTCCGTACGCGCCAGTGGTACACGCCTGCGACCGAGAGTTGAGGTCGCCATTTTGTTATCAACTTCCCTTCTGGAATCGGAGGAGACTGCTGTAATGCAAAACTGCTAAACAAACTGGAGGTGTCGATTTCAAAAAAATAGACCAGGTTTGCATTAAACGTCCGGGAATTATTCGTCACAAGCACGGGGGAGGAGCCGCTGACCACGCCAAAATTCAAAGGTTTGATGAGGGTCAAATCCGAGCCATAGACAAAAACTTGCCGCTCTGCGCGATTATTTAGTTCATCTTCTTCCGCAATGATATCAGCCGGATCGACCTCGACTTGTACACGGTACGCGCCTGGCTTATCAGGTAGGTTCCAGGTAACGGAGACTGACTGTACGTTGCCAAACGGGCCCATTTTTTCAAGCCCGATCGGCAGCAAGTTATCTTCTGCATCGAAAACATCAAACAGAATTTCTACGCTGTCTTGCGGCATGTATCCATAGTTCTGAACCGCAGTAGAGATAGTGGTAGTGGAATCCGTGGTCAACAATAAGTTTGATGCAAATTTCACGTCTCCAGAGCGAACCGTCAGTTCGGGTTTTTCAGGAAGAACCAAGTCCATGGCCGGATCGCCGATGAGCGTGTACTGGTTGATCACAAATCGGCTACGTTTTTGGTCACCCAACCGCTGCCAGATGTGCCATTTGGCAAATGTGGTTGCTTCGCCAACGCTGCGCACGGTATCTCGCACCACCGCCGTAAAAATGCCTTCTAAAAGAAAAAAATCCTGAGTGATGTAGCCAAAGCCGCTCGACCCCCAATAGGCGGTTGCGCCCATGGGATGGATAAAGTAACTCTCGCTCAAGCTATTTATGGTCGGATTGGCAAACCGCGCCGAATGGCAGGACATCCCAGTCATAAATGGAAATATTTCCCGGTTCTGCCACTCCTCGGGCTGACCGGCATCAATGTCCCAGACCGTACTGCCGGCATGGCCTAAAAAATTCACCCACAGCACGCCCTGATTGATCTTATCGGCAATCTTCCGCCTGAAAGACTGGGTAATACCTTCCGTTGTGGTTTTGTTGAAATTCGTAGCCTTGCCATTAAAGGGCGTCGCTTCAATCTGCTGCACGATTAACGTATTGGCCTGTGATAAGAATATGCTTTGCTCCGTACTGTTAATCCCACCATTCAGAAAAACAAACTCCTTGTTCCAGGCAGCAAAAGGCAAACCCTCATAGGCCATAATCTTGTCAACCACCACGGCGGCCTGCTCTGTGGTCTCGACCGGAATTCGACCGATGAACATATCGGGCAGGATATCATCTGGACCATCGAGAGTCACGTACCAATTGTCTGCCACCAAAATGCCATAAGACGGCACGAAATTGGTCTTAGTAGCTCCGGTCAGCAGCTTCTTGGGATCCCAGGAGGCATCCCCAAATAGCAGCACAAACCAGGGCGCGGGTGCCTGCCAGTTCTGGTAGGCGTAGGTTATAAAATCTTTGATTGCCTGAGGGTTCATGATGCCGTCGTTGAATTCATCATAAATGTCCTGCACATCTACCACCACAGTTCGAAAACCGTTATGATCGCGACGATAACTGGCCAATCGCTCCGCTTCTCGTTTGAAGTCTTGGTGGGTGAGGATGAGGTAATCAGCCCCATTGCTCGAAGCCCGCAAATCGCTGCTCTGGTCTTTTTCAATTCCTTGAACTTTTTTAACCCCCTGACTCGAAAAGCCGACATAAAAAGTGTTGGCCGAAGCCGTATCTTCAAATGAGCCACTAAAACGAAAGGCTTGCTCGTTTCTAAACGTATCCGCCACGGCCGCTGGACCGTCGAATCTCCGAGACAAGGTCTCCTTTACCGTTCCTATTGGTGCGCCTTTCCAACCAATGAGCGCCCAGGAATCGCGAAACTCGACCTGGCGCGTTAGCGCGCTGCCGAGCGACTCTAACGCCTGGTGCGCCGCTTCCGTCATACTCGAAGACCCCTCGTCCACAATCCCAGCTAACACAATACTCCCTTCAGGTAAACCGTTGATAAATACTGCCATGTCATTTGCGGCGCCGCTCGAAGCAAACGTATCAAAATGATGTGCTTCCGTCTCTCCGGTTTGTGGGTAGAGCACGACCAGATTATGACCTCTTGTTTTCAAATCTAAAGTTTCAAATTCAGTTGAAATCTTTGCATATTTGCCATCATCAAAGCCAGCGGATTCCACTCGAAAAAAGGAGATCTTTTCGGCTTCCGGCTGCCACATTTTACCTTTAATCGGATCAAATATGGTAACCTTGCTATCTTTAAAATTAACCAATGAGTATTGTGTCAGCAACCCCGTAGGATTAGTTTCCAGAAAACTCAAAGTGCTTTGCAGAGCAGCGTGCGCGCGTGGATACACGATTTCCACCCAGTCCAAATAGATTTGATTGATTTGGGCGCCAGTGTCGGGCACCAGATGCAGTTCAATTCTATTTTGGCCTTCCTTCAGCAAAAGGGTCGGAAACGATACCGCCCAGATGAATTCATCCTTGTCATCAAAAAATGCCTCTGCAATGTTCTGATTATTTAGAGACAGCCGAACATGATGATCCGGGTTGACCGGGTCTTTTGTGGTGCCCTGCATGCGCACTTTTATCGAGCAAACTTCCACCGCTTCAAACCGTCCACTCACCTGAAAATCAAACCCTTCTCGATCGTCATCAAAAAAATAGCGCCAGATCCAGCCTTCTCCCTCATCCACAGCACTAGACCCGTTGGCTCGATGAAATATCTTCTCTTTCTCCACGTGCAGCGTTTCCCAGTAAAAAGGCGAGATATTAACGGACGCATTCGTCTCCGCAACTAGTCGATAACGCAGCCCAACTTCGCCATCGGTGGTGAGCCAGTACACGTTGGTGTCTGTGTACAGATCATAGTAAGTCTCCGAACCCCGATGACGGTCGCCGTAAAAATACACGATGTTCTGCGGCGAAAAGCTCTCCCCTTGCGGCCCGGCTATCCAAATTGGTATTTGCTGGCCTTGATGGATTATCTTCAACCTATTCAAATCAAGCAAATCGACCGACACCCCGGCATTGACCAGATCATCATACGTCAAAGAATATACCCCTGCTTCATCGATGAATAGTTTGTAATAGGTGAATTGGGGATTATACCAACCTTTCAACTGCCTATCCACAGCAGCGGTTGGTTTTCGTAGCTCGCTCTCGAATCCTAATTGAGGACTTAAGAATAGAGACTGACTGAGCTTGTCAATTAAATCGAGTTGGACTCGGCCGCGCTTTGCTTTGCCTGGCAGCGGCTCACTAAAAGTGACTTGAATTTTAAGCATTTTGTAGACCCGTAAGGTTTTTCTAAGTGGATTGTACTGCACCGGGTGGACCTGGATTCTACCAATAAGCCGACCACGTACACGACCTTTGCTGGAAAAAACCGCTAATCGTGACGGCCAGAATGTGTCGGAGGCGTAAATGGGCTGGTTTTCTAAGTATTGATAAGCAACTTGCCCGGTCTGTAAGTCTTCTTGAATGTACGGCGTTGGCGGCACATGAACGCCCGAAATCTCTTCAAATTGGCTTTCCAGTATTGTAACGGTTACCTCGCCCGCTGCCGGCATCGGGATCAAAGCGCCCGTGGCAGGCAGCATGGGAAAACCAGGCTCGGTGGTAACCCCGTAATGAGGAATCGTTACGGAGTGGTAGGACCTATTTTCGATACCAAAGGGCTTGACATTAATCTCAAAAGGGCGCAAGGTAAACACCACCTTGCTCGGATGGATTTCGACTACTTCAAAGATTTTCGTAGATGGCGGTGTACTCCGACCCGACCCGTAGTCCAGGATCAAATAAAAGCATACCAACCATGTGATTCTTCGAAGCATGTTTCGAATATTAACGATGTTATTGAACAGTCTCAAATTATAAACTTAAATTGAGCGATTTTTTCTGTCATTCCGTTAGGAATCTTCCCTC